>JAFVTX010000017.1 GCA_017503015.1 Fibrobacter sp.
ATAGCCCCGGAAGGTGGATACAAAAAAATACCCCGGAGGTTAGTCCGAGGTATCATTTCAAAAAGTTTCGGAATTACACACCGAAAGCGGCGTCGGCTGCTTCGGCATTGGCGGCAGCGTTTTCCGCCACGTTTTCGGATTCAGCGGCAGCAGAAGCGGCAATGGCTTCTTCGGTCACGTCGTTGCTTCCCTTTTCAATCATGGAAAGCTTGCCTTCCTTGAACTTGTACATAGCGATGGTGGTGGGCTTCTTGGTGAGCTGGATGTAACCCTGACCGGCCTGGCTGTTGAGGAAACGGGCCTCATGGGCCATCATCACCACGGCACGGAAAACGGAACCTTGGCATTCCTTGCTAGCGTAAATATCGTCGAGATAAACTCTCTGGTCGGACATCGGGGTACCTCCGAAATTTTTTAGAAGAGGGAGAGGGATTCGAACCCTCGTTACCGTAAAGTAAACACGCTTTCCAAGCGTGCGCCTTCAACCACTCGGCCATCCCTCCTTAGGATGTGAGGCCAAATATAGATGTTTTTTTTGCCCTTGTCAACCGATTTTAGGCCATTTTTGCATAAAAAAGTGTTTTTTTCTAAAAAAAGCTATTTGTTGCTATGACGGATTCGAATCCTAGTAACTAGTAACTCTTAACTACTAACTGCGCCTCAGGCGCCAAGCTCATCCCACACGACCTGCATGAGCGGTTCGAGCGTCTTGGGGGTGAAGTCGAACTTGATGTTTGCGGCGGCAAAAAGCTCCGGCAGGGGGCGGCTGCTCCCCAGACTTTCGGCTCGGAAAAGGTCGTCGATGGCTTTTTTCGGGTCTTTCTTGAAGTTCGCCCATACCTGCAGGGCTCCAATCTGGGCTATTCCGTACTCGATGTAGTAGAACGGGCACTCAAAAATGTGGAGCTGCTTTTGCCAGAGGTTTCCGCGGACCGCTTCCAGGCCCGAATAGTCGATGCCTGCGTCGTAGCGGTCCATGATTTCGTTCCAGATGTCGGTGCGGTCGCTGGCCGTGTGCTCCGGGAAACTGTAGATGCGGTGCTGAAAACTGTCCACGCTGGCCACCCATGGGAACAGCCAGATGACATCTGTCAGTTCGCCCAGGATACTCCGGGAAATGGCCTCGTGGTTGTCTCCGTAGAAGGGTTTCAGGTTGGACATGCCGATAAGCTCCATGCTCATGCTGGCCACTTCTGCAAATTCCGCAGGAACGTCCCTGTAGGCCACAATAGGCTGGTTCGCCAGGGCGAACTGGTGGAATGAATGACCCGATTCGTGCAGGAGCGTGTAGATGTCCCGGTCCGTGCAGGCGGAATTCATGAAGATGAAGGGGAGGCGGCTCTCGTCAAAGCCGATCTGGTAGCCGCCGGGGGCCTTGCCGAGCCTGGAATCCGGGTCGATAAGGTTCTGGGCCTGCATCTCCCTGGCCCACTTGCCTGCCTGGGGGTGGATGCTTTCGAAAATCCGATCCACCTTTTCGATGAGTTCCGCTCCGCTAGAATATGGCTTGAGGGCAGGCCTGTTCAGCGGGTCGACGTCCAGGTCCCAAGGCCTGAGCTTTTCAAGACCCATTTTCTGGGCGCGCTTCTTGTAGATTTCTTTCAGCAGGGGGAGCACCAGCTTCTCGATGCTTTCGTGGAAAGCTTCGCAGTCGGCGGGGGAGTAGTCGAACCGGTGCTTCGCGAGGAAAATGTAGTCGATAAAGTCCTTGCAGTGGGCGTTCTTGGCCACATCCTTACGAATTTTGAACAACTTATCAAAAGCACTGTCCAGGGCGTCCTTGTCCTTGAGGCGGCGTTCCCACATGGCCCGCCAGGCCCGTTCCCGCAAGCCCCGGTCTGTATTTTCCATGTAGGTCGCCATCTGCTGCATGGTCTGAGTCTTGCCTTCGAACTCCACGCTCATGCCGCCGGTAATCTTCTGGTAGGCCTGAATTTCCTTGTTTTCTTCGGTCTCCAGGGGAATATTGTCGGGGGAGAACAGGTCCAGGGAAACCTGGACGCCCTTGAACCATTCGCCGAACTCGCCCTTGAGAGCGTCCTTGGAGGGGTGGGCCATCAGTTTCTTGTTCAGCTTGTCATCGTATTCGTTGATGACAGGCTGGATGTTTTCTACAAAGTCGGCATAGGCCTTGGCAGCCTTTTCGTCCTTGGTGTCGCAGGTCATGGCCACGTAGCGGCGGCAGCTGACTTCGCCCAGCACAGAGTTCAGCTCGCTCCAGTCCAGAATCCAGTCCCGTAGGGGAGTGGCGGCCGCGGGAATGTCCCGCAATAGCAGGCTCCGGTAAAGCTCGCTGATTTTCTTTTCGTCATCGGGATTCAGGTTTTCGGGGACAAAACGACGGGGGAGTTTCATAATCATTCCTTCGGGAAAATGGAATAGACCCAGTCACTGACAAGGCCGTCCAAAAGGGATTTCCGGGCCCTGTCTTCCAGGGCGCGCATTTCTTCGGGAGAAATGGGATGTTCTATGTCAAAATCAAAGGAAACTAGCGGGCCTTCGGCTTCCAGGGATACGGAAATTTCGCCCTTGGCGCGGTACTTGGTGATTCCGGTCAGGGAGAGAAGCCTTTTGTCCAGCGGAAAGTCCGTCGTAAGCGTGATGTCGCTTGCGCCGGGCAAAAGCACCGTAGAATCCTTCAACTGCAATGGCAGTTCTATCAAGGTATCCAGGAATAGGTTCGCCTTCAGATTCCGGACCCACAGGGTGTCCGGGCTCTGGTTGTTTGCCGTCATGACGGCCGTCAGGTGCGCCTTGCCAAGTTCCTTCTCGATAATCCCTCTGGCCAAGTTCTGCACGATAAGCACCACCTGGGGGTTCGGCAGCAGCGTAGATTTAAGGTTATTGACCTGCTCGAACAGCTCCGGATTGATGGTCACGGAATCCAGCGCGAGTTCCTTGAATTCTAGCTTGGTCTTGCTCAGGATGCTGGCCGCGTCGATCTTTCGGGTGGCCGCACAGCTCTGCAGCAGGACGGCGGAAAAAAGGCAGACCACCGCAAACAGGATAAATTTATATTTGGAGGGCATTTTGCTCATTTCGTTTACAATATATAAAGATAGGAAATGCGGGATTGGCCAAATTTGACAAATTGAGGCAAAAATTGCTATATTTTGTTGCCGATAATGCGGGTTATGTAAACTAAAATATAAAAAACGAAAGGGGGCCGTGTTTCACAATAAAACCTCTTTCCTTAATTTTTTGCCCAATATCCCCTTATTTCCTTTGGCACATAATTTGCTATCTTTGGGCGTGATTTTGGCTAGAAAATGTAAAACTGTAGCCCGTCAGGATAATTTTTAAAGGATTTATTGAAATGGCAGAAGATTTGAACGAACAGGAACCGACCGCAGAAGAAAAAGCAAAATTCGAAGCAGACGTGCTCAAGGCCGCCGAAGACGCGATGAAGATGGATGGTTCGGCAAGCTCACCAACCGAGAATAAGGTCGACGCAGAACATCATCCTGAGAAGCAAAGCGACGAAGGATCCAGTCCGGATGCTGCCGCCGAGCAGCCCGCAGACGCAGCCGCTGAACAGCCTGCGGAACCCGCTACCGAAGACCCGACTGCTGCCCTCAAGGCAGCCCTTGCCGATGCAAACGACCGGAACCTCCGCCTGATGGCCGAATTCGACAACTACCGCCGCCGTACCGCCAAGGAACAGCTGGAACTCATCGAGACCGCCAACGGCAAGCTCCTGGAAAAGCTCTCCGAAGTCCAGGACAACTTCGAGCGTGCCTTCGCCAGCGAAAACAAGGCCCAGGACCTGGAAGCCTTCGAGAAAGGCATGCAGATGATTTACAACCAGTTCGCAAAGATTCTCACCGACGCGGGCCTCGAGCAAATCGACCCCACCGGCGCGGAATTCGACCCGAACATGCACGAAGCCCTGATGCAGCAGCCCAGCGAGACTGTGCCCGAAGGCCATGTGGTCACCGTGTTCCAGAAGGGCTACAAGCTCAAAAACAAGATCTTGAAAACCGCGAAAGTCATCGTCTCCTCCGGAAAATAGGCCCGCACTAAACTATATTTGACCCATGCTGAAGATTAACGGACAGGACGTAGATGCCGCAGGCAAAACGCTGGAAAGCTACATTGCCGAAGCCGGATTCAATAAGGTGCGTATAGCCGTAGAACGGAACGGAGAAATCGTCCCCAAGTCCAAATACGGCGAGACCGTCCTTGCCGACGGCGACTGCGTCGAAGTCGTGAACTTTGTAGGTGGCGGCTGATGTCGGCTGGCGATACACCCCTCCCCTCCCGAGAGCAAATCCTGGCCGCCCTGGTCCAAAAGCAGGGAGCCGATGCCGTCGAGAAACTGCAAAAAGCAACTATCGCCGTGTGCGGCCTGGGAGGCCTCGGCTCGAACATCGCCATTTCCCTCGCCCGTGCAGGCGTCGGCAGGCTAATTTTGATAGATTTCGACACGGTGGACATCACCAATCTGCACCGCCAGCAATACAAAATGAACCAGGTGGGAATCCCCAAGGCCGAAGCCCTCCTCGAGAACCTGAAAGAGATCGCCCCCTATGTTCATTACGAGGTCCATCGGGTCAAGGTCACCGCCGAAAACGCAGTTTCCCTTTTGCAGGAGGCCGACGTCATCTGCGAAGCTTTTGACAAGGCCGACGCCAAGGCCATGCTGGTGGATACGGTCCTGGAGCAACTTCCTCAAAAATATCTGGTCGCCGCCAGCGGGATGGCCAGCTACGACAGCGGAAACGCCATCCTCACCCGCCGCATTACGGACAAGTTCTACCTCTGCGGCGACGGCAAGAACGACGTGGACGAAGTCGCCGGGCTTGTTGCCCCCCGCGTCATGCTCTGCGCCGCCCACCAGGCCCTGACCGCCATCCGTCTTGTGCTCGGTCTGGATTAAGTTTTTTGAAGACTACTTTGCTTCTTGTCTGTAATAAAGGACGCGCAATATAACGACTTTCTGCTTGTCGTGATTGACATGATAAAACAAGCGGTAATTCTCGACAGACATTGAGCGTACTTCACGCAAAATCCAAGGTTCTTCTTGACATAAGGCAAATGCTTCTGGAAAATCGGATAACGTGTTTACCGATTCCTGAAATTTTGCCATTAGATTTTTGGCAGCGATTGGCGAACAAAGCGTTATGCTGATATAGTCAAAGATTTGATCGATGTCAGCCTCTGCAGCAGAAGAAAAGTGGACTTCAAAATTCATACCTTATATTTCTTCTTGACATCGGAAAGGACCATCGCGGCAGGGCGGGTGCGACCTTTCAGCATATCGTCGTAGCCTTTCTCGAGTTCCGCATCGAGGCGTTCTTTCGACCATTTGGCAGCGTTTTCTGGAGCCTTGGGCAACTTCACGTCGAAGGGAATACCCTGTTGCAGAATTATCTGCTTATAGAACATGTTGATGGCGCTAGAAACGGATATGCCGAGGGTTTCCAGGACGCTTTCGGCCTGTTCCTTGACGTCGGGTTCAATACGGGCGTATAAATTTGCGGTCTTATTCATGTCTATTAATATACGTTTTTGTCCGCACAAAAGCAATACATTTTTGGATTTTTATGATGAGATAATCTCTTGACAATGAGATAATCTGGAAAAACTCGTCATGACACTAATTATTTTTGAGACAGCGGACAGACTTTAGATTACCTCTATATTCACCGTCGTAGTAAAGAACGGAATCTGTAGAGAACGAAAAACTCCAATAATAAGCGCTCGTTGTACCATGGCTTTTATTGGACCAAAACTCCGCAAAAAAAGTTCCCAAGCAAACATTGTCAAAAGCACAATTACCAGAAGGTTTCACTGAAAAACCGTAAGAGTCAAGTCCGTTACAACGGTCTCCTTTCAAATCATTTTCCCATCCACTGGCGCTTTTCAACTTTCTTCCAGCAACCTCCTTGCCACCAACGAAATCCAGCATCAGATTCCACTCTTCATCTGTTGGCAAATGCCACCCCTCTGGGCATACTTCCTGCGCTTCGTACCAACTGTACAAACGCCCGAACTCAGTGCAGTTTTCATCAAGCCCGTCATAACAATAACTTCCAGCTATCGCATAATTCAGATTTTCTGCCATCCATTCCTGATCACCCAAGAAAACAGTCTTATATGATTTTCCATCACGTGAATCTACGAAACTCCCTTGTTTTACATCAACTTTTTCATTGGATTTGTCGTCGGCACTAGATTTTACATCAACTTTTTCATTGGATTTGTCGTCGGCACTAGAGCCTTTGTCGCTACCACAAGCAGAAAAAAACATTGTCAAAGCAGTGAATACAATAACTAACAGGGGTATTTTATTCATGAAAGAATCCTTATTTTAAATCAATTTAAAGAAAAAATTTTTTTGGCAATATAACTTATTTTATGTTGGTTTACAAGCAACGTTCACTGGAAGGGGTGTTAGGGGGTGGAGCCACCTAGGCGAGGGGGTGGAGAGCAACGGAGTGCGAACCAGGGGGATGCCTCCCCCACCCCTTTTCTATGGACCCTATCCCCTATCGCTGCGCTCCAGGGTCCAGGGTGACAGGGAGATCCCCGCCTTCGCGGGGATGACATCCCGCGGCTACCGTTCCATTATGAAACATGGCGTTTTCAGCCTTTTCCAAGCCGTTTTCTTGTTTCAGAACGAAACGAAATGGCCGTTTTTTGCCAGTTATTAGCATTTGGCACGGGTTTTGCTTATGTATGGGCGTAAAAAATCGCCCCGTTCAGATTGATTCGCGGGCGGCAAGAATTTAAAATAGGAGACTCATTATGAGCAAGATTATCGGTATTGACTTGGGAACGACCAACAGCTGCGTGTCCGTGATGGAAGGCGGCAAGCCGGTCGTGATCGCTAACGCGGAAGGTTTCCGCACCACCCCGTCCATTGTCGCTTTCGGCAAGAACGGCGAACGTCTGGTGGGCCACGTGGCAAAGCGTCAGGCCATCACCAACCCCGAAAAGACCATTTACTCCATCAAGCGTTTCATGGGCCGTACGGCCGGCGAATGCTCCGCTGCCGAAAAGAACATGCCCTACAAGCTGGTGGGCACGGGTTCTGACCCGGTGCGCGTGCAGGTGGACGACAAGCAGTTCGCCCCTCCCGAAATTTCGGCCATGGTTCTCCAGACCATGAAGAAGATCGCCGAAGACTACCTCGGCCAGCCGGTGACGCAGGCCGTGATTACGGTCCCCGCCTACTTTAACGACTCCCAGCGTCAGGCTACGAAGGATGCCGGCAAGATCGCTGGCCTCGAAGTGCTCCGTATCGTGAACGAACCGACTGCAGCCGCCCTTGCCTACGGTCTTGATTCCAAGAAGAGCGAAAAGGTCGCCGTGTATGACCTCGGTGGCGGTACGTTCGATATCTCCATCCTGGAAATCGACGACGGCATGTTCAGCGTGAAGGCCACCAACGGCGATACGATGCTCGGCGGTGACAACTTCGACGAAGTGATTATCGACTGGATCAACGACGAATTCAAGAAGGACAATCCGGGCATCGACCTGAAGAAGGACAAGATGGCCCTGCAGCGTTTGAAGGACGCCGCGGAAAAGGCGAAGATCGACCTTTCTGCCACGACTTCCACGAACATCAACCTCCCCTTCATCACTGCCGACGCTTCGGGCCCGAAACATTTGGACCTCACGCTCAGCCGTGCAAAGTTTGACCAGCTGACCGCCCACCTGGTGGAACGCTCCATGGAACCCTGCCGCAAGGCTATCGCCGACTCCGGCCTCTCCCTGAGCGAAATCGACGAAGTGATCCTGGTCGGTGGTTCTACCCGTATCCCGGCCGTGCAGGAAGCCGTGAAGAAGTTCTTCGGCAAGGAACCGAACAAGACTGTGAACCCGGACGAAGTGGTGGCTATCGGTGCTGCCGTCCAGGGTGCCGTGCTTAGCGGCGACTCCTCCGTGAAGGACGTGTTGCTCCTCGACGTGACCCCGCTTTCTCTGGGTATCGAAACTCTCGGTGGCGTGATGACCAAGCTCATCGACCGTAACACCACGATTCCGACCAAGAAGAGCCAGGTGTTCTCTACCGCCGAAGACAACCAGCCGGCCGTGACGATTCACGTGCTGCAGGGCGAACGCGAATTTGCCCGCGACAACCGTACGCTCGGCAAGTTCGACTTGACCGACCTTCCGAAGAAGCCGCGTGGCGTGCCGCAGATCGAAGTGACCTTCGATATCGACGCGAACGGCATTGTGCACGTGTCTGCCAAGGACAAGGAAACCGGCAAGGAACAGTCCATCAAGATTACTTCTTCCAGCGGCCTTTCCGAAGACGAAATCAACAAGATGGTGAAGGATGCCGAAGCCAACGCTGCCAAGGACAAGGAACAGCGCGAACTGGTGGACATCAGGAACCAGGCCGAACAGATGGCTTACCAGGCCGAAGGCCAGCTCAAGGAATTTGGCGACAAGCTGCCGGCCGACACCAAGAGCCAGCTGCAGGCTGCTATCGACGACATCAAGGCCAAGAAGGACAACGGCACCAAGGAAGAGATCAAGGCCGCTATGGACAAGCTCCAAGGCATGATCAGCTCCATGGCTCAGGCCGCCGGTGCAAACCAGGCTCAGCCGGGTCCGCAGCCGGGTGCTTCTGAACAGCCGAAGAACGACAAGAAGGGCGACGGTCCGGAAGTCGTCGACGCGGAAGTGGTTGACTAATAGGCGTGAGGTCGCTCGCAAGCTCGCTTTGAGGACGCTGCGCTCTGAGGAGTGAGCCTTGAAAGCGATCTCTTAAATGGTGTTTCCCCGTTTTTTGACCGGGAACACCTTTTTGCTATAGAATTTAACCTCAAAGGGGCTTTAGCCCCGACCTCAAAGTGCCTTTAGGCACGACCTCATTGCTCAAAGGGAGCCGTTAGGCGACCGACCTGCGAGCAAAGCGAGCGAAAAATGGCTGAAAAAAGAGATTATTACGAAGTTCTAGGCGTCGGCAAGGACGCGAGTGCTGACGAGATCAAGCACGCCTACAAGAAGCTTGCCATCAAGTACCACCCGGACAAGAACCCGGGCGACAAGGAAGCCGAAGAGAAGTTCAAGGAGGCTGCCGAGGCCTACGATGTGCTCAGCAACCCCGAGAAGCGTAAACAGTACGACCAGTTCGGCTTTAACGCCCCCGGTGGCGGTTTTGGTGGCGGCGGATTCGGCGGCCAGGGATTCAGTTTCGAGGATATCTTCGCGAACTTTGGCGATATTTTCGGTGGCGGATTCGGTGGCTTTGGCGGCGGTGGCCGCAGGAGCTCGCGTAAGGCCGGGCCTCCGCGCGGGAACGACTTGCAGATCAAGGTGGCGCTCAGCTACAAGGAAATCTTCGAGGGCTGCACCAAGAAGGTTCGCCTGAAACGCTACACTCCGTGTACGGAATGTAACGGCAAGGGCGGTCAGGACATCAAGGAATGCAGCACCTGTCATGGAACGGGTCGTGTGCGCCGTTCTACAGGCGGATTTTTCCAGATGATTACCGAGAGCGCCTGCCCCACCTGTAACGGCATGGGCGAAGTCATCGCGAAACCGTGCCCGCATTGCCACGGCGAGGGCCGCGTACAGGAAACCGAAGAGATTTCCATCAAGATTCCGGCGGGCGTTGCTGAGGGCCAGTACCTGAACCTGCGTGGCGAAGGCAACTGCGGGCCTCGCGGCGGTGCTTGCGGCGACTTGCTGGCGGTCATTGCCGAAAAGCCCGACGACTTCTACACCCGCGAAGGCGACGATTTGCACTGCGAAATCAAGGTGCCGGTCCACAAGCTGGTGCTTGGCGGAACGCAGCGAATCCCGACGCTGGACGGTAGCGAAGTGCAGATCAAGATTGCGGCCGGCACTCAGGCCGGGAGCATCTTGCGCCTGCGCGAACAGGGCCTGTACCCGCTGAACAAGCGCGGCGACCGTGGAAGCCTCTACGTGAACATCGGCGTGGAAATCCCGAAGGACTTGAGCCGCGAAGAGAAGGAACTCTACCAGAAACTCGCGGAACTTAGGCACGACAAGGAAACCGCGCAGGAAGAATCCTTCCTTGAGAAAATGAAGAATCTGTTCAAATAGACGAAAGACGAAAGATTCCCCCGGCATTGACGTGTCGGGGGTGTTTTGTTTTGCCCATTGACAAACACTTTTTTATTATATATATTAAAAAGTGTTAATGAGGATGCAAAATGCTTTTGGAATTCTTGAAATCAAAATTCGGGCCGGGAAAACCGATTTTCACCGAAGACGCCGAGCCGCTTGGGCTTTCGGCTGGTAATCTGCGCCAGCAATTCAAGAAACTGGTCGATGCGGGCGAACTTTCGCGGTTTGAACCGGGGGTCTATTTTTTGCCGGACCCCAACCACGAATACTACCCCTTATCATCGAACATGGTCGCCGAGTACAAGTACATCACTGATGGCGATGAAATTTACGGTTATTATTCGGGTTACACCTTCGCTAACCAGTTGGGATTGTGTCTGCAGGTGCCGTATAAAGAAGAAATCGTCACGAATAACACCACAGCCATCGCGCGCGAAGTGAAGGTCGGAAAAATTCCATTTTACATCCGTCGGGCCAAGGTCGCCGTCACCAAGGAAAACCGCAACGTCCTTCAACTTCTAGATTTGCTGAAGGATGTCGAGGAATATACCGACTACTGCTGCGAGGAAGAATCGCCCGACATTATCCGCAGGCATATCTTGCGAAACAAGATTCTCCGCGCCGACGTAGATAAATACATCGAAAACTTCCCACTAAAAACATACAAGTATATCTACGACCTGAGGCTTTACGATGTACTTGCATGAAAACAAGGGCACCATAGCCTCCCTGCAGAAAATCATCGACCTGGGCGTTTTTGCGTAAAAATGTCACTTATTTAATATTTTTGTTGAAAATAGCAAAAATATTAAATAGGATTTGCGATTTTATGAAAAAATAGGTATATATTTTTCCAAAAACAAATAAAAGTAGCAATAATATTAAATATGATAATCAAGCGTCCGAAATACTGAAGGATATTGTCAAGCCGCATTACGACGACGGAATTTTAGTTGTCGGTTTACTGGATTTTTTGATGCAAACGGAATGGAGCGCCTGAGTGACGTTTGGGCGTTCCCCGCTGACGCGGGTCGGGCTGTCGCGTTATCGGCTCGCCCTGCTTCGCCGTCCGTTCAGCCTCGCTTCGCGAGTCCGAATGGCTTCGCCACTTCCATCCCTAACGCAACAAAAGTAAATAAAAGTATTTTTAGCAAATTAAATTTCTATTTTTTTCAAGTTCGTCAGCTAAAGTATATTAAGTATTTTGTCAATTTTCGGGAAGATATTTTTGAAAAATTTCATGTAATCAAGCATTGCTTCGCCAAGAATTTCCATATTGACATACGTTAAATCTATGTCAGGAACAAAACTAATACGAAAAGAAGCTTTTTCATTTTTTACTCCATATCAACGATTTTCCAAAATCTTTTGAACTTTGGAGCACATGGTGTTAAACAAAGATTTATCAGCTACAATGACAAAATCAAATCGACAGAGGGCTTTTTTACCAGTTTCCCCGTTCCAAACCCAACATTTAGCTTTGTATATCAGTTTGTGTCCTTGACGCAACGAACTGAGAACCCATTGCCCTTGCCGTTGTCATTCAGGAACGCATTGCCGAGGCCGTAGAGCAGGTACATGTTATAGGCGAAGCCATTACTGTACTCAGTAGCACTCCAGAAGAAGGCGTCGTAGCCATCGTCGTAGAAGAGGCCGTAGTACCTCCTGCCAGCGGGCAGCGCGGAAAAACCGTAGGTGTTTTTTCCTCTATTATATTCAGACCACCAGCCGCGCTGGGATGCAAGAACCGTACCCGCCCCTGATTCACCCCTCACCGCATTGAACAGGTTTCTCCATTCGGTAGTATCCGGCAAGTGCCAGCCCGGCGGACAAATCCCATAAACAGTGTCGGGTAAGACGCATGTTTTCCCCTCGCCACAATCAACAGACTTGTCTGTATATAGTTTGACTGAATCAATAGCCGCCGACCACGTGTATAGGCGACCCGCCAAGTCACAATTCTTGGATTCATCATTGTAACACCAGTTGCGATTCAACAAACTCGGTGTGGTTACGCTGTCGGAGTAGTTCAAGTTCTCAGCCATCCAAGTCTGTGTTCCAATTTCTACTGTCTTGTAAACATTGCCATCGCGAGAGTCTATCATGGTGCCGTAGGTAATGTCAGGATTCAGATAGGCTTCCTTAGGAACATCCCAACTCCAACCAGCCATCAACATCGCCCAACCATTCGCTGTGCAATAGTATATGTTGTCTTTCAGAACATTACCTCTTATAAGTCCGCCTATATTTACCGATGTGCATTCCTCACCGTAAGTATCATATTCCAAGGCCGACATCGTTTCCCAAGTATTCGATTTGCATATGTAATAACCTCCCCAAGGATATCTTGCAAACTCTCCTTCCCTGCTTGCCACGCATGCTCCCAGATTGTCTTCTATTCCATTGGCTGAGGCCCGCCACACCCCATTTTCATAAACATAATATTTGTCCTTGTTCTCGTTTCCCACTCGAACTTCGCCCTCGGTGCCGGAATCCCAACCGTATGTATCGTATTCCAAAGCAGCCACAATTTCCCAGGTATTCGACCTGCAGATGTAATGTTCGGCATTCAGAGACTTCTTTTCACCCTCCCTGCTTGCCATGCACGCGCCAAAGATGATTTCCAGTTCATTGGTCGTGACTCTCCATGTTCCGTTTTCATAGACATAATATTTGTCCTTGTTCATTACACCCGTCTTCACATCTCCATCTGAACCCAAAAAGCCATATGTGTCAAGTTCCAACGTAGTTGCATGCTCCCAGACACTATCCCTACAGATGTAGAAGTTTTTTTTGTATTCGATTATCACGCCATTATTCTTTGAACCGCATGGGTCAAAGGCATCCTTCTTTTCGGGAACTACGATCGCATCGGATGAACTTTGATATTCGCTGCACGAAGACAAGGCGGGCGAATCTGTGAAGGGAATTTCGCCCAAGTCCACCCAGGTGCCGTTCTTGCAAAGGTAAACGGCAAATACTTCATCAAGCCTCACAGTATCGCCCTCTCTGTCGCCAGTACAGGAGCCAAAATCAGTTAAGTCATACTCTTCAACAGAGCCGCAATCATAACAATCGTTATCCAGACCCGATGAACTGTTGCTGTCGTTCCCGCAGGCGGCAAGGAGAATAGCGAAAACGAATGCGGTGATATACTTTGTTATTGCGTTTATGTTTTGGGCCATAATAGCCTCCCTAATTTCAAAACGTCCTATAGTTAATTATTGATTTTTGATGCAACGGATCGAATACCCATCGTTAGTAGATAAACTCGATACACCAGGTGATTGGGTACGTAAGGCCAATCCGTAAGAGGAAGTCAGATAGCTTCTCGTTGAACTCCAGAAAAACGTTCCTGCGCCTTCCTGATAGAAGGCACCCTTGCTATCGAAATATCCAGCAGGCAATGCCGTAAAGTGAACCGCATCCGAACCATTACTGCTATCCCAACCATTTTCAGATTTGAGTATTTTAGTTGCATTTGCCTTTCCTCCAACGGCATTAATTAAGAGGCTCCATTCCGTTGTATCCGGCAAGTGCCAGCCTTCGGGGCATATACCGCGCACAGGGTATATCGGTGTACAAGACTTGTTGTATCCACAACCTTTCCCGTTTGTGCTCCATTTTCCGATACTATCCATGGCGGAAGCCCATGTGTAAAGACGTCCATATTTTGCACAGTTGTCTGTCATATTGTCATAACACCATGAAAGTCGTACGTTTCTTGCGCTGTCAAGATAATTCAGGTTTTCCGCCATCCAGGTCTGTGTTCCGATAGTTACAGTCTTGTAAATCTTCCCATCTCTTGAATCCGTCAATACCCCCAACTTTCCGAAAAAGTCAATCGATGCGTTCCATAAACCATTACTGCACAGGTACACGGAATCATGGGTTACTGCCAGGGGTTTTCTTATAATGTCACCTTCATTATATATTGTGCAGCCTTTATTCAAGGATTTTTCTTGCGGGCTGGCACTTCTGAATCCATTCGCATCGCAAACATATTTACTATAAGAAGCAATCATTCCATTGACAATCGAGCCATCTTTCAGGCATGTCAAGCCCAAAGTATCACGGTCCACTTTTGTCCACATTTCCAGCCTGCAGATATAATATCCCGCATACCGACCATCTACACAAAAACTGTCATCTGTGTCACAATATGAACCATTACTACAATATCCTATTTCGCCTTCCCGACTCGAGACACATGCTCCAAGTTCATCTTCAACCACATTGGCCGAAGTTCTCCAGGCTCCGTTTTCGTACACGTAGTAGTTGCGTATATTCACGCTACCTGTGCGCACTTCTCCATCATTGCTTGCACTCCAGCCGTAGGTGTCGTATTCCAAGGGAGTGGCGATATCCCAATAGTTAGATGGTGTACAGATGTAATAGTATCTTTCGTTTGAACCGATTATCTCCCCTAGTCTCTCTGCAACGCACGCCCCAAATTTTAATTCTAACGAACTGGCATACTGCCATTCATCATTTATGTAGATGTAATGATGTGATGTATCGTAACTGGCAGTTCTTATTTCACCCGTAGTGCCTGCACCCCAGTCTTGGGTATCATACTGCAATATCTCAGCGCTTTTCCATTCCTTGTTCTTGCAGATGTAATAGTCAACCCGATCATAGCCGCCTTCCAAATAAGAACCAGAGATTATATGTTTGGCCACCTCGCCCTCCCGGCTTGCTACGCATGCCCCCAGACTATTTTCGAGATATCCATCTGAAATTCGCCACGCTCCATTTTCATACACGTAATACTTGTCCCTGTTCTCCTTTCCCGCCCGAACTTCACCATCACGGCCTTTTCCAAAGCCGTAGGTGTCATATTCCAATTCTGTCGCCTCTACCCAGCTTCTTGACTTGCAGATGGAATAGTAATATTTCCATTTATTTTCCAATTGTCCTTCATCATTGTAATCTGTGTATAAGGAAGAATCAGCTTTGACAATTACACCCTCGCGGTCCCATGTACACCCGCCAAACACAACATCAATCCTAGAATCGTCCCATTGCCACTCGCCATTTCTATATACATAGTAATTGGTAGAATCTACGCTGCCTTTTCGAATTTCTCCTTCGGAGCCTGCGGTCCAACCATATGTATCATACTCTTGTGCGGTTGCATACTCCCAAAAATTATTTCTGCATATATAATACCCTCCATCATATTTGCTAATCACGCCTGCTTTTTTCTCTTCGCAAGGTCCAATCACCTTTTCCCGTTCCGACTCAACCCAGCCTGCCTTGAAATCAATCTCCTGACAGACAAAGTATTTTTTGTAATGCTTGCTGAATTTGTTTGTGTTCTGGCGGACCATCCTATTATCGTAAAGGCCACACTCACCCAGTCCAAAGACATTGGCCCAAAAATCATCCAAAATTTCTTCATAATTGTCTATCCATCCCTCTATCTGTAAAGAAGCTCCCCTTTTCTTTAAATTTTTCTGAATTTTACTATAGTCCAATTCGTATGCCCAGTCAGCCATGTCGGCCTTTGTTTGCAAGTCATCCCATACACCGTCTGTCCTGATATCGGCAATGAAATTGTCAAGGGTCTTTTGAATTTCGGTATCGCTACGGTCGCCTAGGAACAATGTCCAAATGGCCTGAAGATAAGCATCATCATTGTATCGGAATATTGCCTCGTTCAAAAGTAAAGAACGAAAAGACTCCACATCACGTATTTCAACGTATTTTCCTTTGTTTTCTACCATCCCTGTATCTATATCCATTCTCTTGACTTCGTCTATATAGTTCATCGTAGCCTCGTCCAAAAAACCGAAGGCAAACATTATTTCTTGGGCCGCTTGCCACCACGCGATATTGAAACCGTAGCCTTTTTCCTGAAACAAGTAGATGCCACGGTCATACATCAAATGGCCAAGCAGGTCTATGTTTCTTTTGTAGTAGCTATTATCATATTCTTTTGACTGTTCATCCATAAAACTTGTCAAGGTTCGAAGCGTCAAGGAATCCTTGGACCATTCGCCTTTAACATCGTTCCAATAAAGCCCCCGAACTTCAAGTTTTGCATATGGATAATCAAGATTGACTTCGTAGAATTCATAATTTCCTTCATCAACGCCTGTTGTGGAGTAGTGTATGCGGCCAGAAGGTGTCAGATCACTTTTTAGTTCATGCAAATTCACGGGCGAAATGTCCTGAAAAGGAAAAGCACCTGTTTTCGCACTGCCCTCTATATTGACATATTCCCTGAAGTAGACCTGTCCCAACCCCTCTTCAGAGTCTTCGGTAGTAGCACTCGATTCATTGTTCTGTGCTGTGTTGCCGGAGTCGCCACCGCAGGCACAAAGCAAGCCCGCAACGGCAAGGAATACCGCCAACAATATTATGTTATAAAAAATAATCCTATTGCTTTCACAGACTGTCATAACAGCCTCCTTGAAAAAAAATTATTGTTCATCCTTGAGGCAGCGGATATAAGCCCCGTAGTACTTGTCGTCGTAACCCAAAGGTGCAGCGTTGTCGTCGCTTCTAAACAGTATGTAATAAGAATCAATGTCGCTGTATGCCGTGGCGCTCCAAAACAAAGTCATTTGCCCTACTCTAGAGAAGTAACCATAATACACGCCACCAGGCAATGCCGAAAAGCCAAATTCATCTGTGCCGTTCCAGCCACTAGCGGACTTGAGTACCTTACCCGCAGATGATTGCCCTTTGACTTCCGTAAACAGCGTTTGAAACTCCGATTTGCTCGGAATGTGCCAGCCTTCGGGGCAAATTCCACGCACAGGGTATGTCGGAGTACAGGACTTATTATATCCGCAATTCTTTCCATGCGTACTCCATTTGCCAGCACTATCCATCGCGGCAGCCCAAGTGTACAATCGACCATATTTAGCACAGCTATCCAGGCTATTGTTGTAACACCAATTTCGGCTCTTATAATTTGTGGTGTCTGCATAATTTAGGTTTTCTGCCATCCATGTCTGGCTTCCGATGACGACAGTTCTATAAAGCTTCTGGTCTCTTTCATCCAACATAAAACCATCACGAATCTTGAGCTCGCCCACCCACAAATTATTCGTACATGTGTAGATAGAGTCTAATCCGTTTGATATGGGTTTGCGAATTTCATTTTCATCCGTATAACTGACGCAACCTTTGTTCAGGGACAATTCCTGCTCATTTGCAACTCTAAAGGTTCCTGCATCGCACACGTATTTATTTGAAGCTACAACTTTGCCAGCGACAATTGAGCCGTCTTTCAGGCAAGTTTTACCATAGGTGTCATACTCCAGTATAGTCGCTGTTCCCCAGGCGTTGTTCTTACAGACGTAATAAGTGCCGTCATACTTGCTTACCACACCTGCGTTACTATTTTGGCAAAGGCCTATGGCGGTTTCCCTTTCAGAAACTTCCCATTTGGAGCCGTTGCAAATATATATGGTGTCTGTTACGTCTCCTTTCTTGAACTCGCCCGTTTTACCTGTGGCCCATCCATAGGTGTCCTTCTGGAAAGTGGTCGCGGGATTCCACTGGCTACCGTTACAGATAAAATACTTGTTGTAATTCTCGCTCAACTTGTTGCTGTTCGGAGCAACGACATCCTTACGGTTGACAGAGCATCCACCCAGCCCATATACGTTGTTCCAATAGATGTCCAGGTAGGTCTCGTAAGCGGGGATATCCAGGATATTCCAGCTTTTCACGGAAGCCTTAATGGTGCTGTAGTTAAAGTCATAAGCCCAGTCCGCCATGGATGCCTTTGTCTGCAAGTCATTCCATTCGCCGTCGGTCTTGATGTCAGCAATGAACTTGTCTATGGTGTTTTGAATTTCGGCATCGCTACGGTTGCCCATGACCAGCGCCGAAATCGCAAGGAGGGATGCATTGCCCGCGCTGGTGGTCGCGCTCACTCCCTCGTTCTGGAAGATGGCGAAGTCCTCGGAATAGGTCACGGCGGTCGCAAACTCAAATGCCGTCATGATTTCTTGCGCAGCCTGCTTTTTCGCGGCATAGACGCTGTAGCCCTTCTCCTGCACCAGATAAAGGGCTCTGTCGTATTCCAGGTGGGTCAACAGGTTGATGTTTACATCTGTCCGTTCTTCAGAAAAGTCGGTCAAGGCACGGAGCGTCATGGAATCGGCGGACCATTCGCCCGTTACCTCGTTCCTATAAAGGCCGCGGACTTCAAGTTTTGCGTAGGGGTATGCGAGGCTCACCTTGGGAATCACGAAATCCCCCTTGTTGCTGGAGATTTCGTCCTTGTAAACGGTTCCAGAAGGGGTCAGGTTCTTCTTTAATTCATACAGGTTCAGCGGTGAGCCGAACTTGAAAGGCCCTTTCTGTGCAACCCCCGTCACGGAAATGTTCTCCCGGACAAAGCCTTCGGGTACATCCGTATCGCTGTTATTACTGCTGCTGGATTTAGTGTCGTAATCCGTTTTGCCAGAGGACATATCCGATGAGACTTCGCTCAGGTCCACCCAAGAGTTATTTTTGCAAAGGTAGTCCGTCAACTTTTCGGCGACATAGACCGTATCGCCCTCGCGTTCGCTGGTGCAGCGGCCCATATCGACAAGGGTCGCCACTTCACGGCCATCATCGACTCCTTCGGCTGGTTCAGAGCCCTTGACCCCCGAACCGCTGTCTCCCCCGCAGGCGGCAAAGAGAAGAGAGAAGGAAAGAACAGCAATGGATTGCTTCACCCCTACGGGGTGCGCAATGACGTTCTTGCTAGAGACGTGAGTATTTATCTTTCTGTTCCAAGCCATGACGGCCTCCATCGGTTAAAACCTGTGGAGTTTCGCCTTGTCCCTGGAAAACACGACCCCAATTTTGTATAAAAAAGGGGTGCGGGTTCGTTGCGTTTACCTAAACGGGGCTCTAGACTTGCCTCAAACCGATAAACGCAAACGTCCCGCGCCCCAAAAGGGCGACAGAACCGCAAAAAGCGGTTTGTCGAAACACGCCAAAAGAACCATACAGGTATGGCTCCAAAAACGCGTTCACGCGAGCGTTCGCCTTGTCCTCGGTTTTAGAAACTGTCTAGATTTCGTTTAGAGGGCAAGAGCAAAAACTCTATATATCCAAAATAAATATAACTTTAATTTAGGCAAAATGCACCAAAAATTTACAAAAGGTGCGAATTTGGGCTAAAAAAAGGATATTTCGTTCTTTTAAGTGACATTTTTTAGATTCTGGGGTGTTTAACAAGGGAAAGTTTTATAGAAGAACGTTTCTTTTGGATGGAGACACAAGTGCAAGAAAATTGCCTTGTCACTTGGTTCGCTTTAGAATTATCGGGAAGCCGACCCGGTATTCTTTGATGATATCTGGGTGCGTGTCGGGGGTGTTTCTTGTTAAAATTCGCGATTTAACCTTTAATTTTATGGATTGAATCCATATTTTTAAGGACAAAAACGTCAATTTTTAATAATTGTGGGAATAAAAAATTAATAATCTTGGGAATTTATGTTCAACAATCTTGGGAATTTTATATATTTGACTCAAAAAAGGGGTCAAAATGGACAATTATCGCAAGCGATACATCGAAAGCCAAATTGAGCGACTACTCAAGTCTAGCAGCGCTGTTCTAGTCGCTGGGCCCAAATTTTGCGGCAAGACCACAACTTGCCTGCGCATGGCAAAAAGCAATATTCGCCTCGTCACACGCCGAAACATTGAACTTGCACGAATGGAACCCCACAACACACTCTTGGGCGAGCAGCCAAGGCTTATCGATGAGTGGCAGACTGTTCCCGAACTTTGGGATGAGATCCGGGCGTGGGCTGACGAGAAACCTGGTTTTGGGCAGTTTATTTTGACGGGAAGTTCCACCCCTGCAGACAAAAGCAAGATTCACCATTCCGGCGCCGGGCGCATCGTGACCCTTCCCATGCGACCCATGTCGCTTTTTGAATCCGGCGATTCTACCGGGACTGTTTCACTTGCGGAACTTTTTTCTAGTGAATCTCCCAATGTTTATGATACAAATGAAAGGCATTCCCTGAAGGACATGGCTTTCTATACCTGCCGCGGAGGCTGGCCTCTTTCGATTCTTGACGACCGTGATGTTGCGCTAGATGTCACTGCGAACTACTACAATGGACTTTTCAATTTCGACACAAGCGAAAATGAAAAATTTCGCAATAAGAAACCCGAAGTTCTTCGGATGATTCTGCGCAGTTATGCCAGAAACATTTCCACCGAAGCCGCCTACAAGACAATCATTCAGGACATTATCGAATCGAACAATCGTACCATGGATACTAAAACATTCAACGATTACTGGGATGCGCTCAAGGATTTGTTCATCATCAGCGACATCGACGCATGGAACCCGAACCTCCGCAGCAAGGCGGTGGTGCGCACCACTCCTACAAGGCATTTCGTCGATACGTCCATCGCATGCCAGGCACTCAATATTTCTCCTGATGATTTGATGGCCGATTTAAAATCCTTCGGTTTTTTCTTTGAGGATTTGGCGGTGCGCGATTTGAACATCTATGCGAGTCTGCTTGGCGGAACTGTCAAACATTACCGAGATAGTCGTGGGCTTGAATGTGATGCCGTTGTTCATACGCCTAAAGGGAAATGGGGCGCCATTGAAATCAAGCTTGGTGGCGACAAACTCATTGAAGAAGGTGCTGCAAATCTGAATAAACTAAAGGATGATGTCGATGACCCGAACATGGCCTTTATGGCGATAATCACAGCCACTGGTCCCGCGTATCGGCGCCTAGACGGAATATATGTCACTCCGCTGAACTGTTTGAGAGCGTAAAGCCTTATTCCACTTCCTGCTGTAGTTGCGGGATAATCTGTGCGGACCATTCCTCGAAATCGTCAGCTTCAATGTGGTCGCGGGCCTGTTGCATCAAGTGCAAATAGAAATGCAGGTTGTGGATGGTCGAAAGTGTCCAGCCGAGGGGTTCCTTGCTCTTGAATAGGTGGCGCAGGTAGGAGCGGCTGTAGTTGCGGCAGCAGTAGCAGTCGCATTCCGGGTCCAGCGGCGCATCGTGCTGGTGCGCGAACTTGGCGTTCTTGTAACGAAGCACTCCCCTGCTGGTGTACACGAGGCCATCCTGGGCGTTTTTCGCGGGCAAAATACAGTCGAACATGTCGACCCCGCGCTTGATAAGTTCTAGCAGGTTCCAGGGCGTGCCCACCCCCATCACGTAGCAGGCGCGGTCTTCGGGCAAATAGTTTGTGCAAAAGTCCGCAATCTCGTACATGGTTTCTACGGGTTCGCCGACGGAGAGGCCGCCCATGGCGTAGCCGTCGGGAGCGAGTTCCTTGAGTGCCTCGATGGATTTTTTGCGGAGTTCCTTGTGCATGCCTCCCTGCACAATCCCGAAAAAGAATTGCGGGTAGCCGTGGAGCGGCGGATTTTCGTGGAGCCAGTCCATTGCCCTGCGGGTCCATTTGAGCGTCAGGTCCAGCGAGTGCGACGCCTCCTCGACGGTACTCGGGTAAGGCGTGCATTCGTCAAAGGCCATGATGATGTCCGCCCCGATTTCTCGCTGGGCCCGCATCACGGATTCGGGTGTGAACTTGTGGCTGCTGCCGTCCAGCAGACTCTTAAATTCCACTCCGTCTTCGGTGATGTGGCGAAAATCCTTGAGGCTCCAGACCTGGAATCCGCCGCTGTCGGTGAGCATGGGGCCGTTCCAGCCCATGAACTTTTGCACGCCGCCCGCTTCGGCAATGAGCTTGGTGCCTGGGCGCAGGTACAGGTGGTAGGTGTTTGCGAGAATAATCTGCGCCTGCATTTCGCGGAGGTCCCGGGTTGAAAGACCCTTCACGCTCGCAAGCGTCCCTACCGGCATAAAAATCGGCGTTTCGATGTCGCCGTGGGCCGTGCGGATTCGTCCGCGGCGGGCTTTGCTGCGCGGCGACTTTGCCAGAAGTTCGAAGGGATTGTTGTTCACGAGCTAAAGATAAATAATCGGGAAACCGGCCCGGTATTCCTTTATGATGTAAGGATGCTCTTTTGCGTATTCAAGAATCTTTTCGCCGAGACCAGATTTTACGAGTTCGGTAAGAGCTTGGCTTGGAACCGCACCGATGCTCGGGCATGTGGGCGTAAGCGCGATGACGAGTTCGCCGTCTTTATTCATAATGCGGAGTGGCCAGATGGAGCAGTCGAAGGGCTTGTCTTCGGGCTTCAGGATGCAGCCTTTTTGCGGGTTCAGGAAAGTGCAGGGAACTTCTTCTTCGGGGTCGGCGGTACGGTAATTGTTTTCAAGGACGAGGCGGCCCGCGCATGATTTTTGCGGGTCGTCAACTGTGCGGAACACCCCCACCACGCCGTATTCGTTTGGTTTGCTGAGTTTTTCCACGACTTCGGGCGGGAAAAGCGGTGTTTCCCAAAGGCTCTGCCTGCGGAAGGAGCAGCAGAACTTGCAGGCGGCGCATTGTTTTTTGGAGAGGATGGAGGAAAGCATATTAGTCTAGGAGATCCCCGCCTTCGCGGGGATGACAAGTAAGGTCGCGGGGATGACAAGTAAGGTCGCGGGGATGACATTGTGAGTCGCGGGGATGACAATGAAGGTCGAGACGACACGTAACATGGTTTTTGTCAAGAATCGTCTGCGGGTAGTACGAGAGTTTTGCCTTGCGGAGGCCCTCGAGGCCGATGTCCTCTTCGCGGTTGATGAATTTTGCACCGTCGGCCACCAGGCGTTCGGCAAACATCTTGTTGATGACGGCATACCCGCCATTGTCCGCGTATTCCCCGATGACCTTCTCGAAATGGATGTCCCATGCGCCGGGAGCAATCTCGGAAGCCATCGTCATGCCGACAGCTTTGCCTTCTACGTACAGGACTGCGCCCCGCATCTGGAGAGCGTCGAAGTTTTCCAGCGCTTCCACGATGGCGCAATATTCCGCCATGCGGGACTTTTCGTCTTCGGAACATTCGGCACGGGCAGCCTCTTCGCATTCGCAGGTAGGCTCACAGGCGGAATCTCCGGCGACAGACTTAAGCCATGACTTTTCGATTTCCAGCGCGACGCCGGCATTTTCGGCCGTGATTTCTTGCAGTTCAAACTGCCCATAAGTGCGGTTGAATCGCGAAATGTGGTTGCGTTTTTTACGGTATTGGTTGCCCGCGAGCGTCGCGAGACCCTCGGCGGAATAAATGTAATCGCTGTCACCCCGATTGTTTTCGAAATGGAGTATGGGCCCGGCGCTGTTTGACCCGGCACTTTCCTTGCCAGAAAATCCATCCGTTTCGACGACGCATTTCGCATTGAAATATTCCCGTAAAATCTGTTCCCGGGGCTCGTCCACAAGGCAGAATTCCAGCGGACGACTCGATTCGCGGGCATCATCGACAATACGTGCTAGCGCCGCCGACACATCGCCCTCCCCTAGCGGAAACGCATAGCCCCGGCGACTCCGCTGTCCGTTGTAGTAGCGGAAAAGAAATCCGTCTTGCAGAGCAACCTGCGTGCCATACTTTTTGCGGAGTAGATAGACGTTTGTAAAGCAGGCGTCGCTCCCGATATAGCCGGAGGCGGCCACGGCTTTTGCCGCGGCCTCCCTGTCTTTTAATTCTGGAGACTTGAACGGAATCACTTTTCCCAGATGGTGTTGGGCAGTTTACTGATATCCCTGAAATCCAGTTTCCCGGATACTCCGGATTCCACGTCCACGAGCTTGGCCAGGGGTTTCCCAGCCCGCTCGATAACGACTTCCTCTTTCTGCAAGGCCACCTGGTTCAGGAGCGAACCGAAGTTCTGCCTTGCTTCCATGGCGGATACGGTCTTGGACATGTTACTTCTGTTCCGGAGCTTTTTCGGGTTCGGCGGATTCCTGCAACACCTTGTCCTGAATCACCAAGTCCACGCGGCGGTTCTTCTGGCGGCCTTCCTTGGTGGAATTGTCCGCAATGGGCATGGTCATGCCGAGGCCCTTGGCTGTCAAGCGGCTGGCGTCGATTCCCTGTTCTACAAGGAAGTTCATCACGTTGTCGGCGCGCTGTTGGGAAAGCTTCATGTTGTGTTCAGCAGAGCCAGTGTTGTCGGTGTTTCCTTCAATGGACACGTTAAACTGCTGGTAAACGGTAAGGATTCCCGCCACCTTGGCAAGGCTGGTCTTCAAGTCCTGTTTCAGGGTAGCCTTGTCCACGTCAAACAAGATGTCGCTCATGGAAAGAATAATGCCGCGGGCATCCTGGGAGACCTGAATCAGCTTGGACTGGAGTTCGTTCAGCTTGTTCATGGCCTCCTTCTGGCGGGCTTCGGCCTTGGCCCGTTCTTCGGCAAGGGCCTTCTTTTCGGCTTCCAGGGCCAGGCGTTCTGCTTCCAGCTGTTTCTGCAGGTCGGCTTCACGTTCACTTGCTGCCTTCAAGGCGGCTTCGCGTTCGGCGGCTTCTGCCAGGAACTTGTCGCGGTTCTGCTGCATTTCGGCCTGGAGTTTTGCTTCCTGTTCCTTCATGGCGTCCTTGGTCTGGGCGAGCCTCTGCTTTTCGGCTTCTAGATCAGCAGCCAGGTTAGAGACCTTGCCACTGCGGGCGTTGGCAATCTGTTCCTGGATGGTTTCAATAGAACGGTTGGTGGCGTTACGCTTTTCCCAGTTTTCCGAAATGTGGGTGCGGCGTTCCTGAACCTCGATTTCTGTCTTGATGATTTCGGCATACAGAAGGCAGTTGTCACCCATGGCCTTCACATTTGCCTTGGGATTCTTCTTCAGTTCGTTCTGGATGTCAGACGCCTTCGCCTTGGCTTCCAACAGGGTAAGCTTTGTATTCCAGGCATTTGCAGGGATTTTCGCATCAAGGGCGTTCAGGGAATCCATGCAGACGTCATAGACGGTAGGTTCGGCTTTTTTGCTGGTGTCGGCAGGTGCAGCCTTTTCTGCTGCCGGCGCTTCGGCAGGCTCAGCGGCCTTTGTCACTTCGGCGGGGGCTGCTGCATCGGCGGCGTAGGCAAACGAGGCAACCAGGGAGGCGGCGGTCAAGAACTTAAGCGTCTTCATTACTTGGCCTCCTTATTTTCGTTGTCCAGAATGTTCTGGTAAAGGAGCTTGCGTTCCACATCGGCGCGGAGTTCGGCTTCGACGCGTTCGTCTTCGGCTTTCAGGGAATCACGCTCGGCACGGAGCATGGCCAAGCGGTATTCCAGGCGGCTAGCCTCGAAGGCGGCCAGGGCTTCCTGGGCCTTTTTCTGTTCCATGTAGGCCTTTGCAGAATCCAGATGGGCATTGGCGCTTTCGACGGTGGCGGAATCCGCCTTGATTTCGGTAGCTACGGCACGGGTGCCTTCGGTCTGTTCCATGGAACGGCTCAAAGCATGCTGGTTGGCGGCGCAGCCCACCAGGGCAAGCGCCACCAGGCCAGAGACAAAAAACAAAGATTTCATTGTTTCTCCTAGGACATTTAAATCTATCTACTTTGATAAAATAAAAAAAATTATCTTTTGGGGTGTAACAAATTGAAAAAAATATGGACCAGCCCATAAAATCCTTTTCTGTCGGCAAATACCTGCAATCTGTCAAGCGGAAATTGACGGAAACTCCTGCGGTATGGGTCCACGGCGTCATTACGCAAATGACCGTCAAGGAGCGCGTGGTTTACCTGAGCATCGCCGAATACGAAGAAGGCAACGTGAAGCCCGTGGCTACCCTCCCCCTGACCTGCTTTATCCCCAAATACGCGGCCATCTGCCAAAAGGCCGAAAATGCGGCCAAGCCTTTTACCTTGCGGGAACAGATTAAGGTCTGTTTCCTGGTCCAGGCGGATTTGTACATTACCCTGGGCAAATTCCAGGCCCAGATTCTGGACATCGACCCGGTCTATACCATCGGGGAACTTGCCATTACCAGGCAGGCCATCTTGAAAAAATTGACCGAAGAGGGCCTGCTCCACAAGAATGCCGAACTGGAACTGCCCCCTACCCCGCTCCATGTGGGGCTCATTACCGGCGAATCTACGGCGGCCTACAAGGATTTTACTACCCGGCTTGATGCCTCTCCCTTTGCCTTCAAGGTCCGGACCGAATACGCCAAGATGCAGGGGAATGAGACGGAATCCACCGTCCTTGCATCTCTTGAGCGATTGCTACAGGATCCTGAAATCGATGTGGTGTGTATTGTCCGTGGTGGCGGTTCCAAGACGGACCTGAACTATTTTGACAGCGAAGCCCTGTGCCGTGCCGTGGCGAACTACCCTGTTCCGGTCTTTACGGGCATCGGGCACGAAATCGACAAGAGCCTGCTGGACGAAGTGGCCTACCTTTCGTGTATCACGCCTACGGACTGTGCAAAGCGCCTGGCGGAGCGGATGACTGAAAGCTGGCAGGCCATGCTGACTATGGTGAGTGGCATCCAGGACAGCGCCAAGACGCTCCTTTCTGAAACCAGGGAAGAACTTTCGGGTCTCGCCCATTCCCTGCAGCAGGCCGTCTTTGGCCGAATCCAGCAGGAAAAATCCGGACTGGCCATCAAGGGAACATCTTTGGCCAAAGAGGTCCATTTTATTTTGCGGAACGAATCCCAGCGGGTCTCCCGAAACGAAGAAGGTCTAAAGCAGGGTTCCCGCAAGATTCTGGATTTGGAAAAGGCCAAGTTCGAAATTACGGAGCTGAAAGTCAAGAGCGCAAGCCCGGAAACCGCCCTTGCCAGAGGGTATTCCTTCACCCTGGATGCAAAGGGCAAGTTCATCCGGAGCAAGGCTCAGGTCCAGGCAGGCGACCTCATAACCACCCGCCTCTCCGATGGAACGGTCCAGTCCGTAGTGCAGTAAAACGCACGTCAACCACGCCATGACGGCATACAAAAAATCCCGCATTTCTGCGGGATTTTTTCATAGGAGATCCCCGCCTTCGCGGGGATGACAAAGGGTGTCAGCGACTAGCGCTTCTTGCCCTTCTTGCCTTTCTTCTTATCCTTCTTCTTGTCCTTCTTGTTGGACTTCTTGTCTTCGTCGTCCTTGGGCTCATCCTTCTTTACTGCCGGTTCGGCGCCACCACGCAAATCCTTCATCTTGAAGGTCACGTTGATTTCTGCCGTTTCGGGCTTGGAGTAAAGTCCACCCGGATCCTTCACCTTGTAGGTGAATTCGTCGAGACCGGAGAATCCCTTGTTCGGAATGTAGGTGAAAGAACCGTCGCGTTCGTTCAGGTCAATCTTTCCGTTATGGGGCTTCTGGACCAACTGGGCAGAAACCGGCTTCTCGTTATCCGGGTCGGTCACGCCAGACAGGAGACCGTCAGAAGCAGAAACCTTCAAGGTCTCCCCTTCCCTGGTCACGTAGGTCTGAGAACGGGCCTTCGGCGGATCGTTCACGGCAATCACGGTGAAGGTGGCCGTCTTAGAAGCCTTGGCACCGTCGGGATCAACCACGGCGAAGGTAATGCGTTCCGGCTTGCCGGACCAGTCTTCGTGAGGCTGAGAAACGGTAACGGTCTTCTTGAACTTGTCGTACTTCACATCGAGGTACTTGTTACCCGTGAAGGTCCACTTCAGTTCGTCGAAGCGGTGATCCGGGTCGCGGGCATACTGGTCGAGCTTGATGGTGGCCACAACGCCCTTGTTGTCGTCTTCCTTGATGGTGAAATCAGGAATGTCACGCATAATCGGGGCCTTGTTCACATGCTTCACCACGAACTTGGCCATAGCCTTGTCAGAGGCACCTGCCGGGTCAGTGGCGGTGAAGATAAGGGTTTCGTCACCGGACCAATCCTGCTTCTTGGGCTTGATCACGGCTTCGCGGCCGCCAGAAATCTTCACATCAAGGTTCTTGGCACCGGCAACCTTCCACTTAATCTCGTGGGGCTTGTTATCCGGGTCTTCCACATACTGGTCGAGCTTGATAGCCTTGAAGGGCTTGCCTTCTTCGATTTCCTGGCCAGGAATTTCCTTGACCATAGGAGCATCGTTGACGGGCTTCACGGTGAACTTTACGTTCACTGTGGCCTTTTCGCCGGAGGGGTCGAAGGCGTTCACGGCCACCGTTTCGGTACCGTTCCAGTACTTGTTGGGCACTTCGACAGTAAGCACGCCCTTGTCGTCGATGTTGAAAATCAAGTCGTGCTTGACCGTAGAGGCCTTGGCCTTGCCGCCCTTGGCGGCCTTGCCCTTCTTGCCCTTGCCCTTAGCGGGAGCGGCCTTGGATGCGGGCTCGGCGTCGTCCAGAGTCCAGGTCAGTTCTTCCAGCTTGTTGTCCGGGTCGCTCACGAACTTGGAGAAGTCCACAGGAGCGAAGCTCTTCTTTTCGTCGATGACGAAGGGCTGCACGGGCTTGAGCACCGGAGGATCGTTCACCGGAGTCACCTCAAAGGTAGCCTCGGCAGAAGCCTTGGCTCCGGCCGGGTCAGACACGGTGAACTTCAGGGTTTCCTTGCCGTTCCAGTTGGGGTTCGGCGTCACAACCATGGCGCGGGAGCCCTTCACTTCCACCTTCAGGTCCTTGTTTCCGGAAACGCTCCACTTGAGTTCGGCGGGCTTGTTGTCCGGGTCGGTCGCCACCTTGGACAGGTCAACCGGTTCGAACTTTTCGCGTTCCTTGATCTTCTGGCCTGGAATCTTGGTCACCACAGGTGCGTCGTTCACCGGAGACACCTCGAAAAGAATCTGCTGAGAAGCCTTGGCTCCTTCGGGGTCAATGACGTTCAGGGTAACCTTTTCGTTGCCGTTCCAGAACTTGTCGGGCGTGGTCACCACCAGCTGGTGCTTGGCGTTGACAGATGCCTTCAAGAAACGGGTATTGCCGATTTCGAACTTGAGCTGTTCGATCTTGTGGTCAGGATCAGACACATACTGGGCAAGGTCGATGGGCTTGAAGGTTTCCTTTTCCTTGATGGACTGAGTGGGAATCTGCTTGATTACAGGAGCATCGTTGACCGATTCCACCTTGAAGTTCACCGTCTTGGAGGCCTCGGCACCTTCGGGGTCCTTGGCAATAAAGGTCACGTTGCGTTCGCCGTTCCAGTACTTGTTGGGAAGCTTGATGTGGGCGATTGCCTTCTTGTCCACTTCCACAACGAATTCGTCTTGCGGGGCGGCCTTTTCCTCGGCAGCGGGTTCTTCCTTGGCACCCTTGCCCTTCTTGCCCTTGGACTTCTTGGCTTTTTTCGGAGCGGGCTTGGCTGCGGCTCCGCCAACCTTTTCCACCTTAACCGTCCAGCTGAGCTGTTCAATCTTGTGGTCAGGATCGGAAACGAACTTGGAGAGTTCGATATCCTTGAATTCACCCTTCTCCTTGATTTTCTGGCCAGGAATGTCCTTCATGACCGGAGCGTCGTTGACGGAGGTGATTTCGAAGGTCACTGTCTGGGAGGCAGAAGCGCCGTCGGGGTCCTTCACCGTAAGGGTCATGGTTTCGGGAGCGCACCAGAAATACTTGTCCGGAGCAGACACCGTGAGGATACGGCTCGGGGAAATGTCGGCCTTCAGCTTCTTGTTGCCGGTGATGGTCCAGGTCAACTCATTAGGCTTGTTGTCCGGATCCTTCACGAATTCGTCCAACTTGATCAACTGGAAGGATTCCTTCTCCTTGATCTTCTGGTTGGGAATCTGCTTGGCAATAACCGGAGCGTCGTTCACGCGGGTCGCCTCGAAGTCCATCTTGTGGCTGGCGGAAGCGCCTTCGGGGTCGGTAACCGTGAAGGTCAGAGTTTCCTTGCCGTGCCACTGGGCATCGGGTGTCAGGATTTCTACAGTGTTGTCCTTCTTCTGGTTCACCTTCAGCTGTTTGTTGCCAGAAACGGTCCACTTGAGGCTAGAGGCCGGATGATCCGGGTCAGATGCCATGGTAGAAAGGTCGATGGGCTTGAACTTGCCGCCTTCGCGGATGGTTTCACCCTTCGGGGCCTTGTCAGAAATCTTGGGCACGTCGTTGATGGACTTGACTTCGAAGGTAGCGGTCTTGCTGGCCTTTGCGCCATCGGGGTCGGTAACCGTGAAGGTGATGTTGGCAGAACCGTTCCAGAGTTTGTCGGGAATGGCGATGGTAGCCACACGGTTGTTGTCCACCTTCACTTCAAGGCCTGCACCCTGCGGAGCGGATTCTTCCTTGGCGGCTTTACCTTTCTTCCCCTTCTTCGGAGCGGCCTTAGCACTGGCGGCCTTCACATCGAAGGACCAGGCCAGTTCAGACTTCTTGTGGTCGGGGTCATTCACCAGGTCATCCAACTTGATGGTGGCAAACTGCTTCTTTTCGTCGATGGACTGGCTCTTCAGTTCCTTTACGAACACAGGAGCGTCGTTGACGGATTCCACCGCAAACTTGACGCTACGGCTGTCAGAAACGCCTTCGGGGTCGGTCACCGTGAACTTGACGGTTTCTTCACCGTGCCAGTTGGGGTTCGGAGTGGTAACGGTTACCTTGTGAGAACCGTCCATAGCCACCTTCAGTTCCTTGGCACCTTCAATCTTCCATTTCAGCTTGTTCTTCGGGTGGTCCAAATCTTCTACGAAGTTATCCAGCTCGATAGCCTTGAACTGACCCTTTTCCTTGATGGACTGGTCAGCGATATCCTTCATGACCGGAGGATCGTTCACGGAATTCACCGTGAAGGCTGCGGTAGTAGAAGCCTTGGCACCTTCGGGGTCGGTCACCGTAAAGGTGAGCTTTTCAGAACCGTTCCACAGCGGGTTCGGGGTATTGATGGTCACCTCCCCTGCCTTGGAAATGTTCACCTTCAGGTCCTTGTTGCCAGAAACGTCAATCTTGAGCTTTTCAAACGGATGGTCGGGATCCTTCACCAGTTCAGCCAAATTGATAGAGGCAAAGGCTGCCTTTTCGGCGATGGTCTGGTCCTTGATCTTGCCGATGGTCGGGGCGTCGTTCACGGAGCTTACCGTAAAGGTTGCCGTGCAGCTGGCCTTGCCGCCTTCGGGGTCGGTGACCGTAAAGGTGATGACTTCTTCGCCATGCCAGTTCTTTTCAGGAATGACAATCTTTGCCATGCGCTTGTCATCGACAGTCACGGCGAGCTGCGGGGCGTAACCCTTCGGAGAGCCCTTGCCGGGTTTCACGTCGAAGGACCAGCTGAGCTGTTCGGGCTTGTGGTCCGGATCGTTTACGATGTCGTTCAGGCTGATGATGGCAAATTCACGCTTTTCCTGGATAGTCTGGTCCTTGATGGGCTTGGTGAACACCGGCAGGTCGTTTACAGATTCGGCGGTGAAAGTCACCACGCGGTTATCTGTAGCCCCTTCGGGGTCGGTCACCGTGAACTTAATGGATTCAGAACCGTTCCAGAACTTGGACGGAGCCTTGACGGTGGCCACATGCTTGTTGTCGATGTTGACCTTCAAGTCCTTCTGGCCACTGAAGGTCCACTTGAGGTTGGCCTTGTCGTGGTCCTTGTCTTCTACAAAGTTGTTCAGCTCGATAGGCTTGAATTCAGCCTTTTCCTTGATGGTCTGGCTTGCGATATCCTTCATGACCGGAGGATCGTTGATGGACTTGACCGTGAATACGGCGTCGGACTTGGCAGAAGCGCCTTCGGGGTCGGTCACCGTGAAGGTCACCTTCTCCGAACCGTTCCACAGCGGGTTCGGGGTCTTGATAGTCACCACGCCGGCCTTGTCGATAGAAATCTTCAGGTCCTTGTTGCCGGTAACGGCCCATTTGAGCTGGGAGAACTCGTGGTCGGCATCGCTTGCCAGTTCGGCAAGGTTGATGGCGACAAATTCGCCCTTTTCGTCAATCATCTGATCAGGAATCTTCTTGAGCACAGGCACGTCGTTGACGGAGTTCACCGTGAACACGGCCTTGGAGGTTGCGGTTGCACCTTCGGGGTCGGCTACCGTGAAGGTAATCTCGTCGGAGCCGTTCCAGAGCTTGTTAGGAATAATAATCTTGGCCACCATCTGGGCGTCCACTTCGACCGTGAGGCCGGATTCCTTCTTCTTGGAGCCGGGAGCGGGCTTCACGTCGGTGGTGATGGTAAGTTCGCTCATCTTGTGGTCGGCGTCCTTGATCATTTCGCCAAGCTTGATGGGCTGGAACTGTTCCTTTTCCTTGATGGTCTGAGCAACGACCTGCTTGGTAAATTCGGGCACGTCGTTCACAGATTCTACAGTGTATGCCACGGAGCGTTCATCCGTTGCGCCTTCGGGGTCGGTCACCTTGATGGTCAAGGTTTCAGAGCCGTTCCAGTGCTTGGAAGGAGGAGTAATGGTCATCACCTGCTTCGGGTCCACATTGACCTTCAGTTCGCGGTTTCCGCTGACGGTCCACTTGAGCTTGTCGGCGGGGTGATCCAGGTCTTCGACGAACTTGCTCAGTTCGACAGGCTTGAAATCCTGCTTTTCCTTGATGGTCTGTTCCGGAATATCCTTCATGACCGGAGGATCGTTGATAGACTTGACAGTGAGCTTCATGGTAGAAGAAGCCTTGCCGCCTTCGGGGTCGGTAGCCGTGAAGGTCAGAGTTTCAGAACCGTTCCAGAGTTCGTTCGGAGTCTTGAAGGAAACTTCGCGAGTCTTGGCGTTGATGTTCACCTTGATGTCCTTGTTGCCTGTCACTTCGAACTTGAGCTTGGACAGGTCGTGGTCGGCATCGCTGACAAATTCGTCGAGAACGATAGAAGAGAGTTCGCTCTTTTCTTCGATGGTCTGGTCAGGAATCTTCTTGAACACGGGCACGTCGTTGATGGACTTCACCGTGAACTTGGCGTCCTTCTTGATAGAAGCGCCTTCAGGGTCAGTACAAATGAACGTGATGGTTGCAGAACCGTTCCAGTACTTGTCCGGAATTTCCACAGAGGCCACGTGGTTTTCATCGATGTTCACCTGCAGGGTTCCCGTTTCCGGTTCCTTGCCGTCGTGCTTCACGTTTGCTTCCCAGGAGAGTTCGGAATTCTTGTGGTCGGCATCCTTCACGAATTCGTCCAGCTTGATCTTGCCGAAGGTCTTCTTCTCTTCGATGGTCTGGCCTTCGATGTCCTTGACGAACTCGGGCTTGTCATTGACGGAGTTTACCGTAAAGGAAGCTTCGGATTCTGCGCATGCCTTCTCGGGGTCGCAGACCTTGAACTTGGCGGTTTCAGAGCCGTTCCAGTACTTGTTGGGAATGGCGATAGTCGCCTGCTTGCCGTTGACCGTTACCTTCAGGTCCTTAGTGCCAGAAACTGTCCACTTCAGTTCCTCGAACTTGTGGTCCAGGTCCTTGACCAAAACGCTCAGGTCAATAGGCTTGAATTCCTGCTTTTCTTCGATAGTCTGTTCGGGAACGTCCTTCACGAACTCCGGAGGATCGTTGATGGACTTTACGGTGTACTTGGCAGAAGTGTTGACGGACGCACCAGCGGGGTCGGTCGCCGTCCAGGTGATGGTCTCGGCACCGTTCCACAATTCGTTGGGAGTAGAAATTGTGGCAGAGCCGGACTTGTCGATCTTCACCTTCAGGTCCTTGTTGCCAGAAGCGGACCACTTGATGGTAGAAACGTCGTTATCCACATCGGTAACGAAGTCGGTCAGGGAAATCTGTTCGAATTCATTCTTTTCTTCGATGGTCTGGTCGGGAATCTTCTGGAGCACCGGAGCGTCGTTGATGGCCTTCACCGTAAAGGTGGCCGTCTTAGAATCGCTGGCATATTCGCCGTCGGTGGCCGTAAACTTGATTTTGGCGGCACCGTACCAGTTGGTATCGGGAATCAAGATGGTGGCGATTCGGTTGTTGTCGATCTCCACGTTCAGGTCGCCTTCAGCCTGATCCTTGCCCACCGGTTGGATGTCCGTTTCCCAAAGAATCTGGTTCTTCGGGTGGTCCGGATCTTCGACAAAATCGTCGAGCTTGATCTTGGTGAACTGCTTACCTTCGTCGATGGTCTGATCGGCAATGGCCTTCACTACGGGCGGGTTGTTTACGGACTCGACGGAGAAGTTCACCGTCTCGGAACCGACCGCTCCTTTGGTGTCGGTTGCCGCGAAAGTAATGTCTTCGGAACCATTCCAGTACTGGTCCGGAACCGCGATTGTGGCTACACGGTCGCCGGAAATAGTCACCTTCAAGCTCTTGTTGCCAGATACAGCCCACTTGATCTGTGCAGGCTTGTCCATGTCGTCGGACACGTACTGGTCAAGTTTAATCGTTGCGAACTTTCCGCCTTCTTGAATGGATTCACCCGGAATCCCGTTCACGGACGGAGCGTTGTTCTCTACAGCTGCCGCATCAGCTCCGGCTTCTTGTGCAATAACCACAGAGGCAAGAATGCCCGCAGAAGCAAACAAAGCTGTAATAGGCCAATTTTTACGTTTCATCGATGTTCTCCCATAATTCCATCTGCAGGATGTTTCCCATGAAAATCCTGCTTTCCAATGTGATAACAGTCACCAAATATAAAGTTTTTTGGGCTTTTTTTTCTCAAAAACCGCTTTTTTTTGCAAAAAAATAGCGTTTTGGGCGTTGCTCAGGGAGTGTAAAATCGTAACTCGTTGATAATCAACAAGTTAGAGAATCTTCCCTTATAAATCGATTTTTGGCATATTTGATGTTAGGGGGCGCAACGGCGCAAAAACAATGACAAATAGTGATTAATTTGCTAAATTCCACCTAAATTTTGGAAAAAAACACCATCACAACTGGTAAGGTCTATGAAATTCGTATTTCTTTGCGATGCCAACTATCTGAAGGGCGACTACGCCAATTTCGTCAATAACTTCCCTTCCGGTCACGAACTCCTGACCATCACTTCTGACGATTTGCTACAGTCCAAGACCATTCTTGAAGGTGCTTTCGCCCTCTTGGCCGAAAAATCCACCTGGCAGAAGAACTTCAGCCTCTTCCGCTATTTTGGACTCCTCCCCTCCCTCGAGGTTTTGCCCACGGCCTTTGTCGCCCGCGGCCGTCGCAACGAATCCCTGAAGGGCCGTAACGCCAACCGCAATCAGGAGATTTTCTTCAACCCTGCATCTACTTCCGAAGAGCTGCACATCCAGATCGACAAGTTCATTGCCGCTCCCCCCGCAGGCTTCTCTTACCCCAGGGGCACTGCCAAGGCATAGTTCCCCATGCAGAGGAAAGTCCTGGACTACCTGTGCAAACAAGGCGGGCTGGGCTTATTTGCCTTCCCTGGTGACCAGGTAGATTTTGAATCCATTGACAAAGTAGCGCTAGCCCTGAACGCTGGCGCTCCTTTCGTTATTATGGACTTTTCCCACAAGTCCCTTTTTCCGGGTAACCATCTAAGAACATTCTTCAAGAGAAAACTTACTGGCGAAGAAATCGAATTCATCCGCGATTCTAAAGAAGGCCTGGTATTTCGGCTCAGCAAGGAAATGGGACTGGATGCGGAGCTCAACTTCAGGATTTTTTACCGCAACCTGGAAGCGGTTCGCTCCGTTGTTCCCTACATTTTTGCCATCTTGCCCGACGAACTTTCCGACGCGCAATTCAAGCGGATTGCAGAAATCGCGAAGGTGGTCATTATCGCCGGCGATAACCGGGAAGCGGCCTCCGCCTATTTGCAGGACTACTCTTTTTTGCGAAAACGCTCTTTGGTCTGGCTCGTCAAGGGAATGCCGGACAGGCGTAAGTACAGGGATGCCAACGAGGCCGTCAAGAAATCCTATTCGAACTGTCGCGAAATTCGAAAAATAGACTGGACAAAGAAACCTGAGCGTTTTGCCAAGGCCCTGACGCTGCTGTTCAAGGCGGAGATCCTGAAAAAAAATCCTCTCGATGGGTTCTTCAGGATTTTCAGGAATTTTTTCTTGCTCTTTGTGCTTGCCGTTGTGGCAATTCCCTTCTTGATTCCCTCCACCGTCGATGTTGGCATTTCCCATGTGCGGGAACGGAATTCGGAACGTGACCGGCTTTCGCTTGCACCG
>JAFVTX010000018.1 GCA_017503015.1 Fibrobacter sp.
TGACAAGGGCGATACTGGTGAGCAGGGCATCCAAGGCGAGAAAGGTGACAAGGGCGATACTGGTGAGCAGGGCATCCAAGGCGAGAAAGGTGACAAGGGCGATACTGGTGAGCAGGGCATCCAAGGCGAGAAGGGTGACAAGGGCGATACTGGTGCTCAGGGCATCCAAGGCGAGAAAGGTGACAAGGGCGATACTGGAGCGCAGGGCATCCAAGGCGAGAAGGGTGACAAGGGCGATACTGGAGCGCAGGGCATTCAGGGCGAGAAAGGCGACAAGGGTGATGCCGGAGCACAAGGTGCACAAGGAAAGAAAGGTGATAAGGGAGACAAGGGTGAAAAAGGGGATGCTGGCGAAGGGTGTTCCATTGAACGTAACGGAAGCCTCATTACGATTACTTGCGGCAACCAAAATGCAATCATCAATCTTAACGAAATTATCGCTAATTCCAATTTAGGAACTTGTTCTAGTGTCAACGAAAATGAGATTAGCCAATATGAAAATACCTACTATATATGCCGTTCCAACATGTGGGTAGAAGCGTCTGTATTGGAATATGACACCTATGGTAAAACTTGTTCGGAAGACGGCTCAATTGTAGATGGAGTGGTTGTTGCAGAAAACAAGTATACGTGTGATGCCGGAACATTTCGCGAAGCCTACGATATGGAAATATCTCTAGGAAAAGCGTGTGGTAGCTATACAAAAGGTGAAGAAATTCGGAAACAAATTACAGACATACTAGATTCTGTGTATGAGTGCTCGTTTGGTTCGTGGTTTGGATATACCGAGAAGCGTGTTTTTGGAACACTTTTGGATGAAAGAGATCAAAAAACATATAAGACCGTTGTCATAGGTGAACAAACCTGGATGGCAGAAGATTTGAATTATGTTGATAGTATAAATTATCCGAGTATGTTAGAAAGAAATTGGTGCTATACGATGTATAATCATTGCTATGGACAAGGTCGTTTATACACATGGGCTGCGGCAATAGACAGTGTAGGAACATTTTCTAACAAAGGAAAAGACTGTGGCTATGGAGTTTCTTGTTTTCCCTCTTCTCCAGTGAGAGGAATTTGTCCCAAAGGATGGCATTTGCCTGATACAACGGAATGGAAAAACTTAATCCTTGAAGTGGGAGGCAAATCAATTGCAGGAAAAATGTTAAAAACAGCAAGTGGTTGGGATGATTACAATGGAAACAGCGGTAATGGCTCTGATGATTACGGTTTTTCCGCATGGCCACAAGGTCAGAGGGAGGCTGTTTACGGTGCTTTTGAAAGAATATGGAAAAATGTAAGGTATTGGTCTTCTACGGGGAGGGCTGGTCCTGGTAATGCTTATACTCTGTCTCTCTCTTATGCTAGTGACAATGCGGATTATGCATGTCAAACGATAAAAAGATATGGGTATAGCGTTCGCTGTATCAAGGATAGATAAAAGGATTTGTAATGGAGTTCACTTCGATGAAAGGACGTAAAGATGATTCAATGCCTAAATTGCAGAGGTTGCCCTAGAATTGGACCATTATCATTGACGGGTGCTTGGCAAAATTGGGGTGATGAATACAACAAAATAGTTAATGAATTTGATTCAATTAAATTGTTGATTGTTGGAGAGTCTCCTTATGAAGAACGAGCCACAGGAATAGCATTCTGCAAACCGACATGGTTTGAATTATTGGACAACAAATATTCTGCATAACCTCTTTTTTGCAGCTTAGGAATAAAATTAGGAAATGCAGCGTATGATGTCGAGCAATATCCTTCGCCTGATAAATTCTTCATTAAACTTGCGCAAAATTATGGCGTAGTATTTGTAAATGCGTGTAATGCTCAAAAACATCGAAACGAAATTTCAAAAACATGGCTAAGTAAAGCCAATTACTCGATTTTGTGTGGATGCAAAGCTCAAAAATTATCATCGGCTGATGCAACTCATTTTCATGTCATTCATCCATCTTCATACAATGAAAATGTAAATCGAACTGAATGGGAAAATGCATGGGGGCATCATGAATCTCTTCTGAATGTGATTAAAAGTAAAAACTCAAATGCAGAAGAAGAAATTCGTGGATTGGTTGGTTTAATCAATGCGGGCTTGTGTAGTGAGGAGCTTACGCGTTAGGGATAGTGACCCCTTGGGGCCGAGACTACAGGCTCGGTGAGCGAAGCGAGTATAGCCCGACCCCGTAGGGGGAACGCCCATAAACAAAGAAGAACCTCGGTTCATCACCGAGGCTTTCTTTAAAGGGAGATCCCCGGTCAAGCCGGGGATGACATCCTGCGGGCTTAAGCCTTCCTGTAGCTCTCCATCGCTTCCACATTTACGCTCTTCACGAAGTTGTAGTGCTTGGCGACTTCGGCTTCGGCGAGGTTCAGGTACACCTTCATGCTCTTTTCGAACAGTTCGGGTGCCTTGGTGGCGTCGCGGAGCATGAGCTGGCTCATCACGCAGTTGGCGGCGAGTTCGTACAAGTGACGGCTGCAGAGGTCGGTGAACTCGTTGTTGTTCGCGGCCTTCACGACTTCGATTGCCTCGTTGAACTTCGCGTCCATGGCCTTCGCGCGGGCCTTGAGGCTCTCGTATTCGGCGGCCACTTCGCCCGCTTCCAGTTCCTCGAGCATCTGGCTGTAGGTGCCGGTGGTGATGTGCGGGAGGGCGGCAACCGTCTGCAGCTGCGTCGTGCCTTCGTAAATGGAGGTGATGCGTGCATCGCGGTAGAGGCGCTGGCAAGCGTATTCGAGCATGTAGCCGGAACCGCCGTGAACCTGGATGCTGTCGTAGGCGTTCAGGTTGGCGTATTCGGAGTTCATACCCTTGGCGAGCGGCGTGCAAGCGGAGGCGAGCTTCTGGTAGAGCTTGAGTTCCGCCTTCTCCTCGTCAGTGAGCTTGCGGGTGCGCTCGATGTCCTCGAGGCCCTTGTAGATGTCCACGTAGCGGGCTGTCTGGTACAGGAGTGCGCGGCCTGCGTCGAGGCGTGCCTTGATGTTCGAAATCATTTCATAGACGGCGGGGAAGTTCACGATGGCCTGGCCGAACTGCTTGCGGTCCTTGGCGTAGGCGAGAGCTTCGTTGTAGGCCATCTGGCTGATGCCCACGGACTGTGCGGCAATGCCGAGACGTGCACCGTTCATGAGAGCCATCACGTACTTGATGAGGCCGAACTTGCGGCGGCCACAGAGTTCCGCCTTCGCGTTCTTATAGACAAGTTCGCAGGTCGGGCTTCCGTGGATGCCGAACTTGTTTTCGATGCGGCGAACGTTCACGCCGCCGTCGCGCTTGTCGTAAATGAACATGGAAAGGCCGCGGCCGTCGTGGGTGCCTTCTTCGGAGCGGGCGAGCACCAGGTGGATGTCGCTGTCGCCGTTGGTGATGAAGCGCTTCACGCCGTTAAGGTACCAGCACTTGTCTTCTTCGCTGTAGGTAGCCTTGAGCATCACGCGCTGCAGGTCGGAACCGGCATCGGGTTCGGTCAGGTCCATGGACATCGTCTCGCCGGCGCACACGCGCGGGATAAAGCGGGAACGCTGGTCTTCGTCGCCGAATTCATACAAGGTCTCGATGCAGTCCTGCAGGGACCAGATGTTCTCGAAACCGGCGTCTGCAGAGGCGATCATTTCGTTGATGGCCGTGTAGGCGGTAATCGGGAAGTTGAGGCCGCCGAAGCGGCGCGGCATCGTGACACCGTTGAGGCCAGCCTTGCGGGTGGCTTCCAGGTTCTCGTAGGTCTTGCTTGCGTAACGCACGCGGCCGTCTTCGCAGTGGGGGCCTTCGGCGTCCACGTCTTCGGAGTTCGGGAAGATGGTGTTCGCGGTGATGTCGCCAGCGACTTCGAGCACGCGGTTGTAGCTGTCTATCGCGTCGGCGTAGTCTTCCGGCGCGTAGTCAAAGCTGTCCTTGTCGGCGTAGCCGTTTTCCTTGAGCTCCACGATGCGCTGCATCAGGGGAGAACTTTCAAGGTTGAACTTAATCTCTGGATGGTCTGTGTAAAAATTCGCCATAATGCCTTTCCCGGTAATCTCTAATAATCATTTTCAAAAATTTGGCTGCGACACTTCGTGCAAGTTCGTCTCTCGACTTGGTAAAGACTTCCAGTATTCACCAAGTCTCGTTCCTGCTTGCGCTCGGTCTCGCTCAAATTTTCTTTATCAAAGCATTTTTAGAGATTACCTTACTTGTTGTTTGCCTTGTAATACTTGATCATCTTCGGGATGACCTCTTCGACGGTGCCGTTGATCACGTAGTCAGCGATAGCGTTGATCGGGGCGTCGGGGTCGGAGTTCACGGAGATGATGATTCCTGAATCCTGCATGCCGGCGAGGTGCTGAATCTGGCCGGAAATACCGCAGGCGATATAGACCTTCGGGCGTACGGTCACGCCGGTCTGGCCAATCTGGCGGTCATGATCGGCAAAGCCCGCGTCGATAGCGGCACGGCTTGCGCCCACTTCGGCGTGGAGTTCCTTCGCCAGTTCGAACAGCATGTCGAAGTTTTCCTTGGAGCCCATGCCGTAACCACCGGCCACCACGATGGGTGCGCCCTTGAGGTTGTGCTTGGCCTTTTCCACATGGCGTTCCAGCACCTTGACCACGTATTCCGTTTCCGGCACGTACTTGGCCACATCGTGCTTGATGACTTCGCCCTTGTAGTTCGAGTCCACGATTTCCTTCTTCATCACGCCTTCGCGCACCGTCGCCATCTGCGGGCGGTGTTCCGGGTTCACGATGGTAGCAACGATGTTGCCGCCGAACGCCGGGCGAATCTGGCAGAGCTGGTTTTCGTAGAACTTCTTCACGCCGCCGATGCTCATTTCGAAGCTGTCGATTTCGAGTTCGGTACAGTCGGCGGTAAGGCCGCTGTGCATGGCGCTGGAAATGCGCGGGCCGAGGTCACGGCCAATCACCGTTGCTCCCAGCAAGCAAATCTGCGGCTGCTCTTCCTTGAAGAGGTTCACCACGAGAGAAGCGTGCGGGTTGGTGGTGTAGGGGAAGAGCCCTTCGGCATCAAACACATGGACCTTGTCCACACCGTAGGGGAACACCTGCTTTTCGATTCCGTCGAGTCCCTTGCCTGCGCAGATGCATTCGAGCTGAACGCCGAGCGTGTTGGCGAGCTTGCGGCCCTTGGACAAAAGTTCGAGGGAAACATCGACAACGGTCGTGCCCTCAATTTCGCAATATACAAATACGTTATTCATAGGCTAGCCAATAATCTTCCCGTCTAAAAGTTCCTTGATAAGTCCTTCGACGTCGGCGTCGCTTGCGGTGAGCGTGCGGCTTTCCTTCGCCTTGAACACGATGTTCTTGACAGCCTTCACGTTCGTCGGCGAACCGGCCTTACCGATCTGGGCAGGGTCTGCGTCGATGTCGGCGGCACCCCACTGCGGAATGTTCAGGTAGGGCTTCTTCGCGATGAGGGCTTCGTACTTTTCGGCATCTTCCGGCTTGCGTTCGGCAACCACCGTAGCGTTCTTGAACTTCATGAGGCGCTTTGCGTTGCGCGGACGGCACGGGGCCGCACTTCCGTTCACGGTCACGACCAGCGGGAGCGGTGCTTCCACCGTTTCCACGCCACCGTCGATGTGGCGGCGGATCACGACCTTACGGGCCTTTTCGTCGAGGGAGAGAATTTCTTCGGCGTAGGTCACCTGGGTGAGGCCGAGCTTTTCTGCAATCTGCGGACCGACCTGTGCGGTATCGCCGTCGATAGCCTGGCGGCCACCGAGGATAATGTCGTAGTCGCCAATCTTCTTGACGGCCTGGGCGAGTGTGTAGCTCGTAGCGAGAGTGTCAGCACCACCGAGCGGGCGGTCCGTCACCACGAAACCTTCGTCGGCGCCGCGGTACAGAGCTTCGCGGACGACTTCGGCAGACTTCGGGAGACCCATGGTCAACACAGAGATGGTGGAACCCGGGAACTGGTCCTTCAAACGAAGGGCTTGCTCCAGGGCGTTCAGGTCTTCGGGGTTGAAGACCGCGGGCAATGCGGCACGATTGATGGTTCCCTGCTCCGTCATGGCATCGGGGCCCACGTTTCGTGTATCAGGTACTTGCTTAGCAAGCACAACGATTTTAAGACTCATATTTGTTTTTTGTTTATGGTTTAGATGTTTGCTCTGTACAAGATACATTTATTTGATGGTGTGGCTACCGGGCAAAGCCTATATTTACCTTGCATGTGTCTTATCTCTTTTTCTGAGCGGAACACCGGTAATCTCTACTGAGTGGATGTAAGAATCACGTAGCATTTTTGACAAGAACGCCGGCGCAACACCCGTTTTTGCTCAGGGGAGGTCGCCGGACAAAAGCTTAAGCAGAAATTGGGCTATATTTAGTGCAAGTTATTCTCGAATGGAGAAACGATGAACATATTGCGTGGATTTTGTGTTACGGCGCTCACCTGTTGCGCGCTTGCATTTTTGGCGTGTTCCGGCAACGAAAGTGCTGGCAAGACGGCCGAAAACCAGCCGATAGGCAACCTTTCCGAAAAACTTGTTGGCAAGTGGATCCATGCCGAAACCGATGGTGCTCCCGTGCTCACCAACCAGAAGTCCGTGAGAACCTTTGCCCTTGAAGATTCTGTCATGAAGGTTTACAACAGCATGGCCCTGAACGATGTGGGTGCATGGTGGGAACACAAAAAGAACATGGATATCGCCATAGACGGCAACCGGATAATCCTGAAGGCGAAATACGACAACGGCAAGTCTGTCACTACCGAAATGATGGTGACCGCTATTACCGACAAGGACATGCGCTTTGACGCCAAGACCACCTTGTTCAATGACGGCGAAGCTTATGCAGAAATTGCCCCGCGGCACGAACGGTTTGTTCGGATAGAAAAGGATTATAGCCAGGAAATACTTGGTGTTTGGGAAGGCCATGTCACCAGTGAGCAATCCGCCTACGACGACCACAAACAGCATCGCTGGGAATACAGGGACGATGGTACCTATTCTTATATGGGTCTAACTGGAGATGGCGAGTGGGAAGACGATGTCAATTCCAAGGGAGATTACTTTGTGGATGGCAACTTACTCTGCACCCGCTGGAAAAATGTGGGAGACAGTACGGAACACCGTGAATGGTGGGAAATTGAATCTATTGAAAACGACGTGATGAACTGGACCGCTCTCCGCAAAAGCGAAAATGATTCCCTTTATACGGCAACCTTCAGCATGCACCGCGTCCAATAGTTGACACTTCTTGTAACCAGCAACTCTAATACATACAACCTAACCCCTAGATCCTAACCCCTAACCCCTATTATGAAATTCAAACGCATTCTTCTCAAACTCAGTGGCGAAGCCCTCGCAGGCGAAAAGGGCCACGGTATCGATAACCAGATTCTCTCCGACATGGCAGAGGAAATTGCCTCCATCGTCAAGCAGGGCGTGCAGGTTGCCCTCGTGATTGGCGGCGGTAACCTCGTCCGCGGCATTTCCGCATCTGCTGGCGGCATGAACCGCGCCCAGGGCGATGCCATGGGCATGCTCGGCACCGTGATGAACGGCCTCGCCATGCAAGATGCTTTGGACAAGCAGGGAATCGACTCCGTAGTGATGTCCGCTATCCGCATGGAACCGGTCTGCGAATTCTTCGACCGCCGCAAGGCACTCAAACTCCTCTCCGCGGGCTCCGTCGTCATTTTCTCCGCCGGTACGGGCAACCCGTTCTTCACCACAGACAGCTGCGCCGCTCTCCGTGCCATCGAGAGCGAGTGCGATGTCATCATGAAGGCCACCAAGGTGGACGGCATCTACACCGCAGACCCGGTGAAGGACCCGACCGCGACCCGCTTCGACGACATCAGCTACAAGGAAGTCATTTCCCGCGGACTCAAGGTCATGGATACCGCAGCGGTCGCCCTCTGCATGGAAAACAACATGCCCATCTTCGTGTTCAAGATGGAAAAGGGCAATTTGACCCGTGCCGCCATTAATGGCGACCTCGGCACCCTGGTCCACTGCTAACCCTCTTCGTCATCCCCGGCTTGACCGGGGATCTTTACGCGGTACTTTCTAGAGATTTTTACTTATATTTAATTTCAGAACGAAACATTAACCTTTTACCTAGTAACTAGTAACTGATAACTACTATGGCAGACTACACCGAAAAAATGGACAAGGCCATCGAGGCCACCGAACGAGAATTTTCCAAGATCCGCGCAGGCCAGGCTAGCCCCGCGATTCTGAACGATGTGCGCATTGACTACTATGGCACGCCCACCCCGATTTCTCAGGTGGCAAAGATTTCCGTGCCCGAACCCCGCATGCTGCTGGTGACCCCTTGGGAAAAGCAGCTGGTCGATACCATCGACAAGGCGATCCTCGCCGCAAACATCGGCGTGACCCCCATGAAGGATGGCAACTGCATCCGCGTGACGCTCCCCATCCTTACCTCTGAACGCCGTCAGGAACTGGCCAAGGTGGCCCGCAAGCACGCCGAAGAAGGCCGTGTGGCTATCCGCAACATCCGTCGCGACGCCAACGATGCCATCAAGAAGAACAAGGACCTGCCCGAAGACGAAGTCAAGAAGCAGCAGGACGAAATCCAGAAGGCCACAGACAAGTATATCGCAAAGATTGACGCTCTCCTTGCCGAAAAGGAAGCGGACCTCCTGAAGGTGTAGTCCGGAGCGGCAGTGGCTAACCAGCTGAGACATGTGGCCATCATCATGGACGGCAACGGGCGTTGGGCCCGTAGTCGCGGTTTGGAGCGTTTTCTGGGGCACCGCAAGGGGACCCAGGCCACCATCGATGCCGTTGAAGTAGGTGTGAACCTCAAGCTGGAACACATGACGCTTTACGTGTTCAGTTCCGAGAACTGGGGCCGACCCAGCAAGGAAGTGGATTACCTGATGAACCTCCTCATCGAGATGGTGGTAAAGGAAATCCCCGACCTCATGGAAAAGAACGTGAAGCTCACGGTCATCGGTAACATGGATCGCCTACCCGAAAAGCCACGGGCAAGTCTCCAGTCTGCCATCGACAAGACGGCAAACAATACGGGCATGCAGTTGAACCTGGCCATCTCGTACGGTGGACGGCTCGAAATCGTGGATGCGGCGAAGGCCATTGCCGCGCAGGTGCAGGCGGGTAAGCTCAAGGTCGAGGATATCGACGAGACCGTATTTGCAAAGAATTTGTACTTAAAGGGCGCTCCCGATCCGGATTTGGTCATCCGCACCGGCGGTGAATTTAGGCTTTCGAACTACCTGCTCTGGCAGGCGGCCTACAGCGAGTTCTATGTGACGGATACGCTTTGGCCCGACTTTACCAAAGAGGAGTTCCTGAAGGCTGTGGAGTTTTTCAAAACCCGCGAAAGAAGGTTTGGGAAGGTGTTGCATGAGTAATCTGGCTCAGCGTTTGATAACGGCGTTTATCGCCATTCCGATAGTGTTCTTTTTGCTGTGGTTCAGCGACTACAGCCGTATCGGGCTTATGTGCTTCTTGGCTGGCGTGGGCGCCTGGGAATGGGCGGGTATGGCATCCAAGATGTACAAGGGGCCGGACACCCGCTATCTTTCTTTTGCGTCGTCCTTGGCTTTGACCCTGGCATGGACGCTCTCCAAGGGCGGCTATTTCGGGCTTCCTGCCGTACCATACGTGGTGGGCATGACTTTCCTGGTGATTTTTGCCATCTACATCGGTGTGGCCTACGCCAAGGTGGAAATTGACCATCTGTTCCCCTGGCTGGTGATGCAGTTGGGAGCTCCGCTATACGTGGGCCTCTGGGGCGGCATGAACGTGCTCATGATGGGCAACGGTCAGGGCCTGGAACATTGCTATGCCTTTATCCTGGTGATGACTTCTGTGTGGATGTGCGACACGGTGGCCTATTTCTTCGGAAAATTCGCCGCTGGCAAGGGCCCCTTCGGGCGTCACCCCTTTGCACCCAGCATCAGTCCCAAGAAAACTTGGGAAGGAAGCGTCGCTGGTTCTATCGCCACCATTGCCTGGGTGGCCTACTGGGCCAAGTGCAGCGCCGCCCTCAGCTGCTTTAGTGTAGAAATTGACTGGACCCGGGCCGTTATTCTCGGCGTGCTCGTCACGGTGGCGGGCCAGGCCGGCGACCTCTTGATGAGCGCCCTCAAGCGCTGGAGCGGAACCAAGGATTCCGGCAACTTGTTCGTGGGTCATGGCGGAGTGCTTGACCGCTGCGATTCGTTCTACCTCGCGGCTCCTGCCCTTTACCTGCTCATGGATTTTTTCAAGAATATTGCTTAATAGGTGGACTTTATGAAATCCAAGTTTCTTGTCGGGGCGTGCGCTTTGGTGATGGCCCTTGGGTTTACCGCATGTGATGACAGCAGTTCTGCAAGCTCTGATACGGGTACGACGACTACGGAACTCGGTGATGGCGACAAGGGTAATGACAAGAATGCCGACAAGCCGGGCGACATCTGCGGAGCCAAGCCCGAAGCGGGTTGCAACTTCAAGAAAGAAGACAAGGTCTGGAAGTTCATATACAAGGACTGGAATTACATTGACATTTACACATGGACTGATGATTCCACTGTTGAATTCAAGGAATGCATGAACGCCTACCACATGGATAGGAACGATTCGACCTACACGAATGTGACTCGCGACGAAATGTTCGAGAAGGTGATGGCTGATTGTGAGTCCTTCGCTGATACCGAAGGCGGAAACTAAGGAATTGTGATTATGAAAAACGTTGTTCTTTTGGGCGCTACCGGTTCTATCGGAACCTCTAGCGTCGATGTGATTTTGCAACACTCCGATATTTTCAAGCTGTATGCCGTTGCCGCCAACAGCAGTGTGGCGAAGGTGGCCGAAATTGTGCGCAAGTTCAAGGTGGAACGCGTGTGCATGTTCGACCCGAATGCAGCGAAAGAGTTGGAAAAGGAATTGGGCATGCCTGTGCTCGCCGGCATGGAAGGCCTGTGCGAACTGGCCGCCGACCCCAAGGCCGATATCATCATCAACGCCCTGATGGGTGCTGTGGGTTGCCTTCCCACCATTACCGCTATCGAACACGGAAAGTATGTGGCCCTTGCCAACAAGGAAACCATGGTCATGGCGGGCCCTGTCATTTGGGACAAGTTGGCGGAAAACCCCAAGTCATTCATTACGCCGATTGATTCCGAACACAGCGCCATTTTCCAGTGCCTTTCCGGACGCCCCGAAAAGGAAGTGGAATTTTTGGAAATTACCGCTTCTGGAGGACCTTTCCGGGAATGGCCTATTGAAAAGTTTGAATCCATCACCGTGGCCGACGCCCTGAATCACCCGGTGTGGAGCATGGGCAAGAAGATTACCATCGACTCTGCTTCCATGATGAACAAGGGCCTGGAAGTTCTGGAAGCCCATTTCTTGTTCCACATTCCTTACGAACAGATCAAGGTGGTGGTTCACCCCCAGTCCATGGTGCATTCCCTGGTGCAGTTCCGGGATGGTTCCTTGATGGCTCAGCTGGGCGCACCCGACATGCGCATTCCTATCCAGGTGGCGCTTACCTGGCCCGACCGCCTGCCGCTGGAGACCAAGCGTCTGGACCTGCCGACGCTCGCGAAACTCACCTTCTTCGAGCCGGACTTTAACAAGTTCCGCTGTCTCGCCCTGGCATTTGAAGCGGGACGTCGTGGCGGTATTGTTCCGGCCATGATGAACGCTGCCAACGAGGTGCTGGTTGATGCCTTCCTCAAGGGAAACCTGAAGTTTACCGACATCCCGAAGCATGTGGAAACCATAATGGCGGGCGCTCCCACGGTTTCTGGCCACCTGACCCTGGACCAGGTTCTCGAAGCCGACGCCGAAGCCCGCAAATTGACCGCTGCGCTTATAAAGTAACTGTTTTGTTACAATAAGGGCAAAAGTTACAATAAGGGCAAAAAACAAAAAAAACGGCACAATGGGCACAGATGTGTCCAAAAAAGTGGCTCATGCTGCTCCTTTCCCGCTCTTTTGAAAATACATTTAAAAGAGTAAGATAAGGAGTTCTTCTATGGTCCGTTTTGGCTTAAAACAGTGCGCCCCCGTGGTCGCTCTTTTGGTCTTTTCGCTAGCCTCTGCTGCGAGTGCCGCCACCGCCTACATTAACCAGGTCGGTTATCGTGTGGGTGATGTGAAGGAATTCACGTTGTTCGAAGGCTCCGGCAATGTGGAAATTGTCGATGCCAGTGGCAAGACTGTATTGACAGTAACTCCGAGCGAAGCTTCGAGTTGGTCCCCTAGCGGCCAAAATGTATCCCGTGTGAGTTTTACGGACTTGAACACTCCTGGTACATATTCCATCAAGGTGGGCGGTCAGGTGGTCCGTTCTGACTTGAAGGTTACTGATAAGCCTTTTGAAGATGTGGCGAAGGCAAGTCTCAAGTGGTATTATTACCAGCGTGCCTCCATGGCTCTAGAAGAAACCTACGCGGGTCAATGGAAACGTGCTGCGGGTCATACGAATCCCTCTGCAAGGCTTCACAACTCCACTGGAGCTTCGGGTTCAATCAATTCCAGCAAGGGCTGGTACGATGCCGGTGACTATGGTCGCTATATTGTAAACTCGGGCATTTCTACCTACACGCTCCTTTCTTTGTACGAGCACTTCCCGGATTATTTCAAGACGCTCAAGTGGAACATCCCTGCCGATGGAAACCTGCCGGACCTGCTTGCCGAAATCAAGTATAACTTGGACTGGATGCTCACTATGCAGGCGAGCGACGGCGCAGTTTACCACAAGTTGACTACACTGCAGTTCCCGGGTGACGTGATGCCCAATAAAGATACGGAACAACTCTATGTTATCGGTAAGGGTACTGCCGCCACGTTTGATTTTGCCGCTGTGATGGCCGTGGCCGCCCGCGTGTACAGGCCCTTCGATGCTTCTTACGCAGATAAGTGCCTGGAGGCTGCCAAGAAGGCCTATGCTTGGGGTGCACAGAATCCGAACGTTCGATTTACCAATCCCTCCGATGTCGGTACGGGAGACTATGCCGACGGCTCCCTCGGCGATGAAAAACAGTTTGCAGGAACGGAACTTTTTATTACCACGGGAGAAGCCTCTTACAAGACGAGTGGTGCCTCGGTAAATGTTCCGGGCTGGGCTGATGTCTCGGGCCTGGCTACATACGGCATGGCAACACATGCTACAGAATTTGGAGGCTCTGCTCAGTCAGCAAAAGATAGCTTGCTCAAAACTGCGAACAATTTTGTAACAAGGACTGCTTCGGGTTTTGGGGTTGTGATGGCATCGAATGACTTTGTATGGGGTTCGAATGCGGTAGCGGCTAATCAGGGTGTGTGGCTCTTGCATGCCTATTATCTGACTGGTGATAAAAAGTATTACGAAGCAGCTGTAAAAGTTTTGGATTATTTGCTTGGCAAGAACCCGCTTGACATGTCGTTCGTGACGGGATACGGTGCCAAGTCTCCGAAAATGCCTCACCACCGCCCGAGTACGGCTGACGGTGTGATGGATCCTGTTCCCGGTATGATTGTGGGAGGTCCGCAGCCCGGTGGTCAGGATATTACTTCTGATTCCTGGGGTTGTAGCAATTACAAGACTGGCAAGCCTGCGACAACCTATACGGATAACCGCTGCAGCTATGCTACAAACGAGGTTGCCATCAACTGGAATGCTCCCTTTGCCTATTTGGCAGGGGCCATAGAGGCGCTCCATGCAGGGTATGCCCCGAGTTTTGCTGTAGATAGAGTGGCCTGGGAAGGCGGCACAGCAGCAATTAAGCCTGCAATTGTCCGTCCATCGAATGCCGAACAGGGCCAGCGCCTGCGTTTTGCTGACCAGATGCTCTATGTTGAGAAGAACGGTAAGCGTTTTGACTTGAAGGGCCATAGGCTGCACTAAATATAAGCGTTGTTGTATTTTACTTTGGCGGGTATAACCCGCCTTCTTTTTTCTACATTTTGCCTTGATGGAATCTATTCTTGACAATGTTTTGATGTTTGTGCTGGGCCTTATCGGGCTGAGTTTTCTCGTGACCATTCACGAGCTGGGCCATTTTTTGGTGGCCAAGTGGAACAATGTCAAGGTAAACACTTTCAGCATCGGCTTTGGCAAAAAACTGATTAAGTTCCGCCACGGCGAAACGGAATATTGTCTGTCGGCCATACCCTTTGGCGGTTATGTGGCCATGGCGGGGGAGAACCCGGACAAGCTTAAAGAAGGCCAAGTTCCCGACGAGCGGGATTTTGTAGCCAAGTCGGTGGGCGCCCGTGCGGCCATCGCCTTTGCGGGACCTTTCATCAACATCGTTTTTGCCTTTTTGCTTTTGATGGTGCTCTACATGGTGGGTGTCGAAGAGGCCGACAACAAGAACCTTATTGTGGGCTTTGTGGCAAACGATTCTTCGGCAGAAATTGCGGGCATTCAGCCTGGCGATACCATTACCGCTATGAACGAAAAGCCCACCCAGGGCTGGGACGATTTTCGGGAACAGATTGGCGTGAGCCTCGGTGCAGAGGTGGTGCTGGAAGTCCATCGGGGTGGCGCTCCGCTGAACATTACCGTGGTGCCGCAGGAACTGGTGATTCCTGCCCAGGATTCTACGGGCAAGCCCATCAAGATGGGCATTGGCGATATCGGGATTTACCCCCGCAACCGCGTCATGGTACGGCTTCCGCCAGTGGCTGGCTCTGCCGCCGAAAAAGCCGGAATTCTCCAGAATGACACCATTTTTGAGATTAACGGTGAACACATTTCCCGCTACGAAGAAGTGGTGCGTATTATTGACGGGAGCAAGGGCGAGCCTGTAAACATTACGGTCATTCGAAACGGCGATACCCTTACCAGGGAACTCACCCCAGTCTATAATGAAGAATACGACCGTTATATGGTGGGAATCCAGATGGGCTACGTGCTTTTCCGCGAGACAAAGATTGTGCGCCGTGGCCCTGTCGAAGCCTTTACGAAAACTTGCGCCACCAGCTGGAAAATGACCACCAGCATCTTCCGCTATTTCAAGCGTATGTTCCAGGGACAGGTCAAGGTCGACGCGTTCTCGGGCCCGGTTTCCATTGTGGCCGTGATGGGTAACGTTTGGATGAGCGGCTTCCAGGACTTCTTGATGCTTTTGGCCCTTATCAGTATAAATTTGGGAGTGATGAACCTGCTGCCCCTGGCTATTACCGACGGCGGGCTCCTAATGTTCCTCGGAATTGAAAAACTCAGGGGAAAACCCCTTTCTACCAAGACCCAGAGCATTATCCAGAATGTCGCCGCCGCCTTCTTCATCAGCTTCTTCGTGTTCATCACGATTCTGGATTTTAGCAAGCTTTCGCTTTTTTTGAAATAAATTTCAAATTTTACTTGACATTTTGTGTCGTCGTGTCGATACTATATTTACAGGCGGGCTATTTTGGCCCAATTCCTGCGAATAGAGGAGAAACATGAAGTTTATACATACGGCAGACTGGCACCTGGGCAACTTGATGCACGACATCGACCGCCAAAAAGAAACCGAGCAGTTCCTCGCCTGGCTCAAGAAACGCATCGTAGAACTCGGGGCGCAGTGCCTCGTAATCTCAGGCGACATCTTCGATACCACCAACCCGCCCATCGAGGCGCGCAGGCAGTATTTCCGGTTTCTCGCCTCCCTGCTCGAAACAAACTGCAAGAACATCGTCCTCATCGGCGGCAACCACGATTCCGGGGCCCTTTTGGATGCCCCGCGCGATCTGCTCGATGCCCTCAATATCCAGATGGTGGGCTCCCTCGGGGAACGCCCCGTAGAGGAACTCGTGAAGGAACTGACGGATGCCAGCGGGAACGTCGTGGGCATCAGCGCCGCAGTCCCGTATGTACGCGAAACGGAACTGCGCCGTTTCAAGCCCGAAGACGCAGTGGATTTCACCCAGAGTACATACTCGGGCATGTACCGTGCCGTTTACGATGCCGCCGAAAAATTGCGCGCCGGCCGCGACATCCCCATCGTGGCAACGGGCCACCTGTACGCCTCCAGGCTGGAAGGTCGCCCCGAAAACGACGAGGGCAGGGACGCGAAGGAACACGGCATGCGCGACATCGTCGGGAACCTCGGGACAATCCCCGTCTCCGTTTTCCCGGAAGGCCTCGACTACGTGGCCCTCGGGCATATCCACTACACCACCATGGTGGCGCGCAACCCGAAGGTGCGGTACTCGGGCTCGCCGTTCGTGCTCGGATTTGACGAAGCAAGCATCCCGCACCATATCCTCTGTGTCGACCTGCAGAAGGGCGCAGAACCCGCCGTGCAGAAAATCGAGACCCCGCAGTACTTCAAGTTCCTGCGCGTATCGGGCTCTGTCGCGGATATCGTCATGCAGCTGAACCAGCTGAAAAATGCGCCCGCAGAAAAGCCCCTGAAGGTGGAAGTCGTGTACGACTACGCTCCGGGCGTGAGCATCAACGAGGCGCTCGAATCCGTGCTGGAAGGCGCCCCATTCGAGGTCGTGAGCAAGAAGGTGAAACGCGCCGACACCCTTGCGGCGGACGCCTTCTCGGACGATACGCTCGAATCGGTCGACGTCCTTACCGACGAAGAAGTTTTCAAGCGTCTCGTGATGAGCAAGACGGGTGCGCCCGAAATGGACGAAAGTATCCAGAAGACCCTCGATGAATACCTCCCGCTTTTCAGGCAGGTGGTCGAAGAAGTCAACAACGAAACCGGCAGCGAGGAGGCCTAATACATGAAGATTCTGAAAGTCGAATTCGAAAATATCAACAGTCTCGCCGGCAAGTGGTGCATCGACTTTACCGACCCCTCCTACAGCGAACTGGACCACAGCCTTTTCGTCATCAGCGGAAAGACGGGCATGGGCAAGACGAGCATTCTCGACGCCATCACGCTCGCCCTCTACGGCGCCACTCCGCGCCAGGGAGTAATCTACAACGGCAACGGCGGTAATGCCGTCATGACATCGGACAAGGGCACCTGTTTCGCCCGCGTCACGTACCGCTGCCGCAAGGGCACCTACGTATCGGAATGGAACCAGCGCCGCGCACGCGACAGGGCCGATGGCAACCTGCAAAACGCGCAGGGCAAAATCTGGCGCATCGAGAATCCGCAAGACCCGATCTTTGCGGACAATACCGGCAGGAACAGCGAACTGGCCAGGGCGAATGCCGAAATCATCCAGCTGGACTACTCGCAGTTCTGCCGTTCCATCATGCTCGCGCAGGGCGAATTCAGCAAGTTCCTCACCAGCGAAGAGAAGGAACGCGCCGACATCCTCGAAAAACTGAACGGCACCGAAAAGTACCGCCGCATCGGAAAGAAGGTGGGTGACCACCGGCGCGAGGCGAAAGCGGCAAAGGACACTTCGCAGGCGGCATTCGATGCGTTGAACAACACCATGCCCAAGGCCGAGGACATCGAGAAGGACAAAGCCCTGCTTGCAGAAGTCGCGGACAAGGAAAAGGCCCTCACGGACAAGAAGAAGGATCTCGAAGCCCGTATCGCCTGGCGCAACTCGATGAACGAAAGCGCCCGCAGCCTGGAAAGCGCAGAAACCGAACTTGCAAAAGCGAACAAGGACAAGAGCGAATTCGCCGGCAACGAGAAGCGGCTTGCAGATGCCGAGAAGGCCCGCGAATGCGCGACGCTGCATACGGAACTGCAGGGATTCCGCAAGCACGAGGCAGACGACAAGGCGAAACTCGAAAATTTGCAGAAGCAGCTCCCGCAGGTGGCAAGCGACCTGAAATCCGCGGGCGATAACAAGGCCATCGCCGAAAAGGAGAAGACGGCCACCGAGCAGTTTATCGCCGAAAACGAAGCGCTCTGGAACGAAATCCGCATGCTCGACCAGAACGTGAAAAATGCGACCAGCGTGAAGGCCGAAGCCGAAAACCGCAAGGCCACCGCCGCACAGTCTCTCTCCGAGGCAGAAGCGGAACTGAAAAAGGCGCAGGATGCCATCAAGTCGCTCGAACCGCAGGTCGAATCCCTCGCACAGACCCAGGAAGCGAACGCGAAGGACGCGGAACTTGCAGGAATTATCCCGCAGAGCGAAACGCTTATCGCAAGCATCCGCGGGTTCGACAAGAAAATCGCCGACGAAGAGAAGGCGAAAAAGGCGTTCGCAGATGACTTGAAAAAAGCAGAAGAAGGTCTCAATGACGCAAACGCGCTCAAGCAGGAACTTCTCGAACAGCAGAACGAACTTTTCCGGAACGACGTGCTCGCGCTCGCCAACGTCATCCAGAACCACCTGGAAGAGGGCAAGGCGTGCCCGGTCTGCGGCTCTACGGAACACCCCGCCTGCGGACACTCGAACGAAACGGTCGTCGATGAATCCAGCGTGACAAGCACCGCCGAAAAGATTCGCGAACTGAACACGAAGTTGCAGGACGCAGATGCGAAACTCGGGCAGTACGAAAATGCCAAGAGCCGCGCGTTGACCGCCGGGAATGCGGCAAGCGAAAACATCGAATCGCTGAACAGCCAGAAAAACGAGGCAAGCGAAAAGGTGGCGGAACTCTGGAAGCCCTGGGCTGAATTTGACCTTACAAACGCGGACAGCACCCTTGCCGACCTGAAATTGCGCCTGCAGCAGTTCACCGCAAACAAGACCAAGTTTGATAAACTTTCGAATGATCTTGCCATCGCCCGCAACAACGTGGAACTGTACGGCAAGAAGGTCCAGCATGAACAGGACCATCTCGAAAAGGAAACCGCAACCCTCGATGATGTCTCCCGCAGGCTGGATGAACTCCGCAGTTCCCGCAACGAGAAGTTTGGCGACAAGGACGTGGAAGCCGTTGCGAAGGAAGCGACTACCAGCAAGACCGCAGCCGCCAACAAGTACGACGCTGCCGACAAGGCGTTCCGCAATATCGAAAACAGGCACAACGAACTCAATACGCAAATCGCGGCGCTCAAGGGTTCACTCGAAAAGACCGCGGGCGAGATTAAGACCGCAAGCGAAAAGTTCGTGAACGCAATCGCCGCGAAGGGTTTCGCCGACGAAGCCGCCTTCCAGGCCGCATTACTGCAGGAAGCCGAATTCACGAAGTTGCAGAACGAAAAGAAGCGTATCGACGGCGCCATCGCTACCGCAACCGGCAAGAAGCAGGCGGCAACCGAGGCCCTCGAAAAACTGAAGGCGGAACGCTCCGACGAGACGCCCCTGCAGGCCCTTACCGAGGGGAAGGCTGCCGTCGAAAAGGAACTCGGCGAACTGCAAGGCTCATCGGGTGCGGCACGCGCCCGCGTGAAAGCCTATACAGAAAACGTCGCCCAGTTGCAGATTCTGCAGAAGGATCTCGACGCGAAGAAGGCGGAACTTTCCCGCTGGGAGGCGATGGGCGAATGGTTCGGCGTAATGGACGGCAGCGACTTCGCCACCTTCGTGCAGGGGCTTACCTTCAAGTCGCTCCTGAAGCTTGCCAACAAGCACCTGGCGATTGTCAAGGACCGCTTCAGGCTTGTCGCCGAAGGGAACCTCGGTTTCAAGGTGGCCGATTCTGAATTCGGCAACGACCGCCGCATCTCGAACCTCTCCGGTGGCGAGAAGTTCCTGGTGAGCCTCTCGCTCGCCCTCGGGATAGCCGACTTCGCGAGCCGCAACGTGCGCGTGGAATCGCTCTTCATGGACGAAGGCTTCGGCACGCTGGACGACGACACCCTGGAAGACGTGATGTACTGCCTCCGCTGCCAGCAGCGCGAAGGAAAGATGCTCGGAATCATCACCCACGTGGAATCGGTGGTGAACAGCATCAGCCAGAAAATCATGCTGGAGCGCAGTACCAGCCAGAAGGGCCACAGCACGATAACCGGCCCCGGCGTCACACGGGTAGCATAATTGGGGTAGGCGCTTCGGCGCCTATTTCTTTAGGCACTTTTCGTAGGCTTGGACTTGTCGCTCGATAATGCCGTCCCAGGTGAAGCATTTGGCGATGCGCTTCTGGGCGCCGGCGAGTAAGTCCCTTACGAGGCCGGCGTCCGAGGAGAGCTTCTTGAAGGCGCTGGCGAGGGCTTCCGGGGACTTTTCAGGGACCAGGATGCCCGAGACGCCGTCAACGACTACGTCGGGAATTCCTCCGACGTTGCTGGCGACTACGGGGAGGCCAAGCTCCATCGCTTCGATGAGCACTACGCCCAGGCCTTCGGTATCGCCCTTGCTATCGACGATGGCGGGGAGCGTAAAGACGTTGGCGGTCTTGTATTCGTTTGCAAGTTCCTTTGGCGAAAGCTTGCCTGTAAAGATGATTTCGGCAGATTCCGGTGGCATGCTGGCGGCTTGCTTCTTCAATTCTTCCGTCAGGTCTCCCACGCCCACGATGCGGATTTCGAACTGGTCCCTGGGCAGGTACTTGGCGGCTTCGATGAGGTAGCAGATGCCCTTGCGCTCGATGTGCCGCCCTACGAACAGGATCTTGAATTTGCCGTTTATGGCGTGAGGTTCGGGGGTTTTAGGGGAGTCTCCCCTAGGTGAGGGGGTAGCGGAAGCCGAGGCTGGAGCGAGGGGGAGGCTTCCCCCTTCCACTGCCTCTCGCCTCTCGTCTTTCGTCTTTCGTCTTTCGTCTAGAGTAGTCCCGTACGGACTCCATTCCACATCGACATTCCGGATGGCCTTGATCTTGCCGGCGGTAAAGCTGGAGTTGGCGAACACGGCCTGGGCCTGCCCGATGGCGAATTTCAGGAGGGGTTTCACCCATTTCTTTTTGCGGATGAGCAAAAGTTCCGCCCCGTGAAAATTCAGCACCAGCGGAATTTTGAACAACTTAGCAGCTCCGAGGGCGATGTAGGCGTGGGGGAATGGCCAGTGGGCGTGGATGATGTCAGGGCGCCACTTGCGGCAGATGTGAAGGCACTTGAAAAATCCGCTGATGATGTAGGGGATGGCGAGGAGTTGTAGCCAGGGCTTGCTTGCCATCTTGGAGGGTGCGCCTTCTTCGTGGGTGAGCATTTCTAGGCTTGCGGGGGCGTAGCGGAAACGGTTCACCGGCACACCGTCGATTTCGTGGGATTTCAGCCCCTTGTAGGCGGGGGCGAGAACCTGCACCTGTAGGCCAGCCTTTTTCAGGTGGGCGATGGAGGTGCGCAGCCAGGGGACTTCGGCGTCTTCGTGGAACCGCGGATAGACGGAGCCAATGACCAGGACTTTCATCTTAGGTTCCCGTCTTGGCGGCTTCGCTTTCGTCCTGGATGCAGGCGGGGTAAACGATGGGGCGCACGGCGTTGGGCAGAATCAGGGAGATGGCGCTGAATTCGCGCCTCTGGGCAATCTGCTCGATACGGCCACGGACGCGGTTCCAGCCTTCCAGCTTGGAGTCCAGCAGCAGCATGCCCAGACCGGAGTTGTTCTCCAGGAACCCGATGATGTCGCTTCCGCGGCTGTTCTTGGTCAGGGATTCCAGGAACACTTCCCAGAAGATTTCGTTCTGCTCGTCGGTCTTGAGCATTTCTTTGATGGTCTTGAAGTCAAATTCGAGGTAAACGAAGGAACTCTTATCCTCGTCGCTGCGGATAATTTCTTCTTGACAGCGCCTTTCGAATATTTCCGCGGTGTAGATGGAAATATTAAAACGGCATTTTCGAATAATTTCGAAGAGGGTTTCCTTCATCATCGCCCATAATTTAGTCTATTTTTAGGGCATGCAAAGATTGTTGAAGTTGAAAAAAGTGCTGAAGGCAAGCGATTTGTCGTCGCTGGCCGAAAATTTCAGGGCCATCAAGGCGTCTGTCGCGAAATTGCGCAACCTGACCGCCGAAGAGGTTACCACCCTGGAAAAAAACGGCAACCGTTGCGAGGACTGGAACCGTGTACTGGTGGAGCCCAATTTTGACCCCGCCCGCGTGCAGCGCTCCGTGTTCATGGGCGATGTCCGCCTGCCCGCTTTTTACGGCACTCTTCTTTTGCCCGGCGACGTTTCGTTCCCTACGGGAATTTACGACAGCCTGGTCCACAACTGCATCGTGGAAAACGCCCTGGTCTATAAGGTTTCCATGCTCTCTAACGTGCTGGTGCGGAGCAGCGCCGTGGTCCACAACGTGGGGACTTTGGTCAGCAGCGGCAAGATCAACTTCATGATCGGTTCTACCATGTCGGTGGGTAACGAGATGGGCGGTCGGGAACTTTTCGTGTTCCCGGACATTACCATGGACCTGGTGGAGGCGCAACTTTTCCACAAGGCGGAATCCGATGTGCAGCAGTCCTTCGAGGAACAGCTGAAAAATTTCCGCGAAGAAATTTCGCTCCCCTTTGGCGTGGTTGGCAAGGGCGCGGTGGTGAGTAACACCAATATTGTGCGCAACAGCTGGATCGGTGCCCACGCCCGCGTAGAAGGGGCGGCCAAGATCCGCAATACCATTATCCTCAGCTCCCTGGAAGAATCCACCCACATTTACGATTCCGTGATTATCGAGAATTCTGACTTGCAGATGGGCGTGAAGGTCCATACCGGCGCGGAGGTTCAGCGCTCCGTGCTGATGAGCCGGTCGAAGGTGGGCTGCAAGGCTATCGTGAAGTCTTCCATTGTGGCGCCCTGCTGCCATATCGAAGAGGGCGAGGTGAACAGCTCCTACATGGGGCCCTTGACCCAGATGCACCACCATTCCCTGCTGATTGCGGCCCTGTGGCCCGACGGTTGCGGAAACCTGGGCTATGGCGCCAACGTAGGGAGCAACCACACGGGACGCATGCCTGACCAGGAAATTATGCCCGGCCAGGGAATGTTCTTTGGTCTTGGGGTAAACGTGAAGTTCCCCGCCAACTACAGGGAATCTCCCTTTACCCTGATTGCAAGCGGTGTGACCACCATGCCCCAGAGGGTCAAGTTCCCCTTCTCCCTGATTCGCTCCGGTGACCCGCAACTGATGGGAGTGCCTGCCCGCCTGAACGAGATTTTGCCCGCCTGGAATTACGCCCGGAACGCCTACGCCCTGGACCGCAACATCTACAAGTATGCCCAGCGGGGCAAGGGCGCTGTGCCCAATTCCTACTTTAGCCTTTACGGGGCGGAAACGGTTCACTATGCGTTTGACGCATACTGCCGCTTGCAGGTGAACCAGGTTCAAGACGTTTATACCAAGGAACACATCGACGGCCTGGGCGAAAACTTCCTGCGGGAACGGGTCCGCCAGAAGGCCCTGAAGACCTACGGGGAATACCTGGAACGCTACGTGCTGGACCAGATGATAGCCCTGGTGGAAAACGACGCCTCCCTGGCGCTGCAGCCCCCGCGGGAACTCCGTCGCCTGCTTTCGGGCGACCTGAACCGGGAAGTTTCGCGGGTGGTGCCTATGCCAGCTACCTTTGATGAACTGGTCAAGCGCTACCGCACTCTGGAAAAGGAATGGTTCGACGGCGTGGCCCACGGGCTTGACAAGGACATTGCCCGCGGCAAGGAAATCTTCGACGATTACGAGAGCGCTCACCCTATCGACAAGAATTTTGCCGAATGGGAGAAGAACCGCTTCGAGGAATCTGTGAAACGCCTGAGCGCCGTGCTGAAAAACCTGGGCTAGCTCCCGATGGATTATCCTGTGCTTTTGTTTGCGTTGCTTGCGCTGGAGATTGCGGCGCGGGCTGTGCTGGAAATTCGCGAGAGGCGCGTAACCCAGTTGCGTGGCGGTGTGCTTGCGCTTTTGCGCTTGATTCCCCTGCTGAACGACATTTTACCCCTGCCCGAAAGTAGGCGGGAGGTGCCCGAAGACCGTTTTGTGGAAGAGCATGAAAAGGCCCATCGTGAATTGAAGCACGGGATTCTGCGGAACCTGCTGAAGGTAATCCTGCTGTGCCTTGCAGTTGGATTCCTGCTGTTTTTGGTGGTGCGTCTTGGACTACCCTGGTGGCAGTCCGTGCTGTGGCTCCACCTGGCGGCAATTCCCTTCAAGCTGTTTTTCCACTGGTCCTGCTGGGGGCAGGAATTTGAGGCCGACAACTATGCCTACAAAAAGCTTGGCAAGAAAATGGCCAAAGACGCCATGCGCGAACTTGTCGCAAGGGAGATTCCCTACACGCCCCTGTTTGCGCTAATTTATCGGGAACACCCTACGGCAGCCCTCCGCAGCCAGAGACTGCTGAACAAGTAGGTTTTACACCGGTGAGCGTTCCCGCCCAACCGCAAGCACTATCCCGTTCACCACAAAAGCAGCAATCATCAAGATGTCGCCGGTATGGCCGCCCAAGGGCCCCGGCAAAGCGGGGCAGAGTTTCCCGGCCAGGGCGAGAACACCTCCTGCCACAATGGCCAACGCTACGAATTTCGGCTTTGCCTTGAGACCCAAGAGCCCCCACAAGATGGGGACGGTGAACGCTCCCGCATAAACGGCAAGAGCGAGCAGCAGTGTCCCGATGATGTCGGTAAATACCAGCGCCAGCAGGAGCGCCACGATTCCGTTCAACAAGATGACGACGCGGGCTTTTGTAAGCGGTGTCATCCCCGCGTCCTTCATTGTCATCCCCGCGCAGGCGGGGATCTCCTTATCAGTTGAACCAAGACGAATCAGCCCGCATATAATCACCGAACTGCTCAATAGCGTGGTGTCCGCACTGGAGAGCACCACGCTCAAAAGCGCCAGCGCAATCAGGGGTATCAAGGGCTGCGGCAGAACCGCATTGGCGATGGCGGTAATGCGGGCCCCCTGCACATCGCCGAGGCCCACGCCATAAACCGCCAGGAACCCGATGACAAAGGCCACGGGCACAAGGATTGCTGCCGCCGTGAAGATGGCCTTTTTCGCCGTGGCCGAATCCTTGGCGCAGAACATGCGGCTGAAAATGTCGGGCCCTGCCGTATAGGTGGTGCCGTAGGTGAGTATCAGCAGGAACAGGTCGAGGGGAGAAAAGTTCGTGTTGAAGGGGAAGGCGGGGGCACCCTGTAGGATTGCAGAAAGCGACGGTGCGGCATTTGCAGGATTTCCGCCGAAAAGGGCGAACCCTGCCAGAACCACAAGCCCGAGGACAATCAGGCAGGCCTGCAGAAAGTCCGTCCGCAAAATGGAAAGCTGCCCCCCTGCAAGGGTGTATCCCGTAAAGACCGCCGCGGCCACAATTGCCGCCGCGGTATAGCTGAGAGCCGTGAAAGTCATCAGGAGTTTTGCCGCCGCAATGATTTGGGCGGCAACAATGCCGGTCCACGCGACCGGTATCACCAAGGATGCTACTAGTCGCGGGCCCTTGCCGTATAGCGATTCCACCAGGTCGGGGAGGGCGTATTTCCCGTGTTGGTAGGCGCGGCCTGCAAAGGGAATCAGGGCCAATAGCCCGAGGGCCCCCACAAGCATGAACCAGGTGGCGGCCCCACCCAGCCTGGCGCCGGAATCAATGGCTCCAATCACAGCCGACCCGCCTAGAATGGTCGCCACAAGGCTCCCTGCAACAGCTTTAGCCGAAGCTCCCTTGCGCGCCACGAAAAAGTCGGGAATGTCCTTCACGTGCCGCGCACTTCGGGCGGCAATAAAGATCAAAAAAATGAGGTAGACAATAAGAGCAATATTCATATTGGACGACGTGGCAAACTGTTGCTACGTGGTGTCGCCAAAGATAGAAATTGCTAGAACTTCCTGCTGGCGATGAACATGACCATCCGCAAGTCCCATTCGCTATCGACCTGCTTTTGCAGCAGTTCTTCCGTGGTGGGGTAGCGGCGGTTTTCGAACACGCGGTCCCTTGAAACGACGGCCATCAGCATGCCGTTCCATTTTTCGCTAATCTTGACCGATGCCATGGGAGTGAGGCTTACGGTCTTGAATCCGGGATTGTAATCCTTGTAGGTGTCGTCAAAGTCGTAGGCGTGCTTGAAGGCGCTTACGGTGGCGGAGAACATGAACATGGGCACCCGCTTAAAGGGCAGCATGTAGATGAGGGTGCCGCCGTACTTGTACCTGAAACCGTTCACCATGTCCTGGCCCCCGGCCTTCCAGACCTGTTTGTCTTCGGCGCCGGTGTAGCCGGAGTAGGTGTATTCGGCCGTGCCTTTCAAGATAATCTTGGTCCAGTCGGACTTGGGGAGGAATACCATGAGAAGGGGAAATGTCAGGCCTGCCTTGAAGTTAACACCATAGACAAATTCTGTGAAGAAAATGTCCTGGTCATAGTCCCTTTTTTCGGGGTTGTAAACGCCCATGAAGGTTGCTGTCTCGCCATAGTTGATGGCCGTCCCTAATATAGGCTGTATGCCCAGTTCCAACGTGTGCAGCCAATTTATGGACGCTTCTGCCTGCGTGTTGATGCCTGCAAACCCTAAATCGCCACCGATTCCTGCCTTTACGGACAGGAGCGGGTTGATGTTTTTTTGCAGGTAGGCCTCGGTCCGCCATCCCGGCACAGAAAAGGCAATGAAGGGCCAGTTGTGCAGTGTCTTGGAATTCCTGAGGGAATTGTGGGGGAGTACCAGCGTGATAATGGAAAAAGTGTTCTCGAAGGCGCTTGTGACTCCAGACGCGTCTGGTTTTGCGGCTGGCTTTTCCGGTGTGGTAGCTGCCGAATCGGGCTGTGCCACCGTCGTAGAATCTGAACCTTGCGCATTTGCATAGAATGGCAAGAGAATTGCCAATATCAATGCCTTAAAAACGTTGCAAGATAGCCGTTTGCACATACGCGGGTGAAAATATAGATATTTTGTTCGTTTGTTCGTGCTCCGACATGCCATCTAGCAAGAACAATGGCCCTCTTTGGTTGGTCTTTTTCGAACGTATTTTTGTATATTCTTATGTATAGAGGTTTGTATGTTCCGTTTTTCAGCCTTTTTTGCCCTAGTTCTTGCTTTTATATGTGCCGTACCGGCCCTTGCCTTCGATGTCTCGGTCAAGGCCAACGTGGATAACGCCCAGGTGTTCGTGGGCGACATGTTCAATTACGAAATCCAGGTCACTGCTCCCGAAAACGCCATCGTGGATTTGCCCAGCTTTGTCGGGAATTTGGGCAGTTTCGAAGTAAAGGAGATGAAAAACGAGAAGGTCACCGAGGGCATGCCCAAGGGTTCCGCCAGGTTCGTGTGGCTTGCGACCCTCAACACCTTCGTGAGCGGAGACTTTCTGATTGCGCCCCAGCAGGTCCAGGCCGTTGTCGGTAGCGATACGGTCAAGGTCAATACGGACCCCGTGGCGGTGAAGGTCTCCATGCGCACCACCGGCGAAGAGACGGATATTTTGGAGGCCGAAGACCCCCTGGACGACCCCAGGCTCCCGCAGTGGCTTTTCATCTTGCTCATTGTTCTCGGCGTGATTGTGCTGGTGGTTCTCGGCTGGTTCCTCCATAAAAAATTTGCGAAGGTGGGTGCGGCTCCCAGGCTTCCGCCCTACGAAGAGGCGGTGCTCGCCCTCAAGGAACTGCGCCAGAAGAACTATCTGGCCGAAGGCAATCAGGGCGACTACTTTATGGCCCTCGGGTTTATCGCCCGCCGTTACGTGGAACGCCGTTTCGAGGTGGACATTCTGGATGCCACCGTGGCAGAACTCAAGCAGAGAATGGCCCATGTGGCGGGGCTCCCCCAGGCCTACAAGGAATCCATGGTGACCCTTGCCGTAGAGACGGAGCCGGTGAAATTCGCCAAGATGAAACTTGAAGGTGAACGCTGCCGCTTCTGGGATGAATGGGCCGACCGCCTGCTGGAGGACACCAAGCCCACTCCCGAAGAGGAACAGGCCAAGAAGGATGCGCTGAAAGCCGCCATACGTGATGTGAAGGCGGAGCGCAAAAAGAAGAAGTAAAAATGGAATTCACTCTCGAAGAAATGCGAACCCACCTTGCCGCTCTGGAGGCAAGAATTTCAAGTGCCTGCAAAATCGCAGGCCGTAGCCGTGAATCTGTCAAACTCGTTTGGGTGAGCAAGTTCCACCCGGCAGAGGCCGTAGAAAACGCCATCAGCCTGGGCGCAACCGACTTCGGCGAAAACCGGGTGCAGGAAGCGGAACTCAAGTTCTCTACTCCCCGCACTGCCCTTGACGGAAGCCGTGTCCGCTGTCATGTTATAGGTCCTGTACAAAGTAACAAGCTCAAGAAGGCGGCCATCGTAGCCGACTGCATCCATTCCATCGCCAGCATGGAGGCGGTGGAAAAGCTGGAAAAGGTCTGCGCGGCACTCCCCGGAGAGAATGGCGCGGGCAAAATCCTGGACATTCTTTTTCAGGTAAACGCCGGCGAAGAAGAGACCAAGAGTGGACTGGACGTTCACGAAGCGGAGAATTTCTTGAACGGCCTGACAGCCCGCGGTGAAACGGCGTTCCCCCACCTCCGTTTCCGGGGGCTCATGACCATCGGCAAGAACACCGGCGTGGCCGAAGATTCCCGGGAATGTTTCGCTTTCCTCCGTAACCTTCAGCAAAAATTTTTGGCCAAGGGCGGCCTGTTCGCGAACTTTGACCAGCTTTCCATGGGCATGACCGGCGACTTGGAAGTCGCCATCGAAGAAGGCTCCACCATAATCCGCGTGGGCACCGCCCTCTTCGGCGAACGGGACTATAGTAAGCCCGTCAACGACCCTGTTTAGGCCATATTTTTCGTTCTGTCCCCTTTTTGTCTTCCACGACTTGTTCGGGGATCTCCTTTTTTATATACATTTCCTTTGAACAACAGAAAGGAGAACCTTATGACTGTCGGAATCGTCGTTCTTGTAGTAGTGGTAATTCTTGTGGGCTGGTTCATCGCCATGTACAATGGCCTGGTGAAACTCCGCAACAACCGCGAAAACGCCTTTGCTAATATCGATGTGCAGCTCAAGCAGCGCTATGACCTGGTGCCCCAGCTGGTGGAGACCATCAAGGGGTATGCTTCCCACGAAAAGGAAACCCTTGAAAAGGTGACTGCCGCCCGAGCCGCCGCCATGAACGCCACCACCGTCGACGAGAAACTTGCCGCCGACAAGGCCCTGTCGGGCGCTCTTGCCGGACTCCGGGTTTCGCTGGAAGCCTACCCCGAACTGAAGGCCAACCAGAACTTCTTGCAGTTGCAGAACGAACTGGCCGACATCGAGAACAAGCTTTCCGCCGCCCGCCGCTTCTTCAATTCCACCACCCGCGAACTGAACAACGCCTGCGAGGTGTTCCCGAGCAACATCGTGGCGGGCATGTTCGGCTTCAAGCGCGCCCCCATGTACGAGGCCACCGAAAACCGCGAGACCCTCAACAAGGCCCCCGAGGTGAAGTTCTAGAGGTATGAGCGGTGAGGTCGGGCTACGCCCTTTGGGGGCGGCTTGCGATGCAAGCCTTTGAGCTAAAGTAGCGTGCTTTTGGTGCGGTTCTGAAAGCCTCATACCTCAAAGGGAACCCTGGAGCATAGCGATAGGGTGACCGCGCCCACACCTCAAAGCACCGAAGGCCGCTTTATATGAAATACGTCGGGCTCCAGACACAGATTTGGCGGAATAACCGCAATACGGTTATCCTGCTCTGCATGTTTCCCGTGATTCTTCTCGGGATGGTTCTCCTGGCGATTATGACCCTGGATTTTTTCGGCTGGTTCTGTTGGGACGGAGCCTGCCCGCCGGGTCCTCAGGCCGCCACATTCCACTGGCCTATCATCTGGTACTATTTCAAGGACGCCATGCCCTTCACCCTTAGCATGACGGGGCTCTGGTTCATTATCGCCTACTGCACGAATACCGCCATCATCCGCCACATCACTCATGCGAAGCCGACGGAACGCAAGGACAACCTGCGGGTCTATAATCTGGTGGAAAACCTCTGCATCGCAGGGGGCATCGAAATGCCCCAAATCAACATCGTCGAAGACGACCAGCTGAACGCTTTTGCCAGCGGGGTGGATGTTCCGTCTTTCACAATCACGCTTACGACCGGACTTATAGACAAACTAGATGATGCGGAACTGGCCGCCGTCATTGGGCACGAACTGACCCACATCAAGAATCGGGACACCCGCCTGATGGTGGTATGTATCGTATTCGTCGGGATTTTTGCGGCCATCCGGTCCATGGCCGTGCGAATGCTTATGGGGCTGCTCACCGGGCCCCGCCGCCGCACCACCAACCGCAGCAAAAAAAATGGCGGCGGCGGTGGCGCCATTTTCGGAATCATCCTGTTCTTGGTGGCGCTTATCATATGGAGCACCGTCGGGTATTTCTTCAGCTGGCTTACCCGTATGGCCATTTCCCGCACACGCGAATACGTGGCCGATGCCGGCGGTGCCGAACTCTGTGGAGACCCTTTGGCCCTGGCCTCTGCCCTGCAGAAAATTTCTGACAATCCGGGTCTTGACAATGTCCACCGGGGCGACGTGGCTCAACTCTACATAATACACCCCGACGAGGAATTCGACAACGACATGAAACTCTCGGGCTGGGTGGCCAAGGCGAATACCATGTTCTGCACCCACCCCGACACGCCAGAACGTATCAAAATTCTGAAACAGTTCTAGAGGAAAATGTATATTTCCTTTAGGTGGTGTCTACAGTATGATTTACAATTCGTTGAAATACCTGTGGATGGGAATGGCTTTTTTGTGGATTGTCGGTTGCAATGGCGACGACTCTTACATGTATCGGGATTATTGTGAATCTTATGGATGCAAGCCTTCTACCGAAGTTCTGCAACGGCCTACGTCTTTTGCGCTGGAACTGCAACTGAATGATTCTGCTGATTCGCGTGTGGCAAAACTCTATACGCTGGATTGTGATTTCCTTCCTGGAGAGGATTCGACAGAACTCAGTACGTTCTGCGTCGATAGTCTCAGGTACGGCAAAAGCGATTCCCTAAGGCACTTGCCCCAAAGGAACAAGAATTCCTACGAGAGTTTTTATTCTCTGTACGTAAAGGACGATGGGTCTGTTCTAGAAAAGTTTGCCCGAATTCCCATAGATGACGACGACCATTTGCGTTTTACCCTGGTGGATCGCAAGAACAAGAAGAAAACTTTCGATGTGGACCTATCCGCCTTTATCAAGATGTATGAACTCCATGGTGACACCTTTGAATTTAAGTTTCCGGACAGCACCACTTTCACTGCCTTTACCCGCGATACTACATTCAGCGAGAAGGATTGTGCAGTTCCATTTACGAGTGAAAAATCGTATGAATGCTATGATTATTCCGTTTACGGTGACACCTATATGGATACGACCATCTATTGTATTCTGCAACCAGGCGATAGTTACGAAAATGTTTATCACTATATGACTACGTCAGAATTTTTGGGTGTGCATTTGAGCGATATCGGTGATTCTAACGCCTGCAAGTCGCAACGGTTCTATGCGAGCATTACAGAACAAAAACCATGGCTTATCTACTATGTCCAATGTGACAAGATTAGTCTGGACTCTTTGCCTGATTCGCTTTCCCTGAGCAATCTTTATTCCCGCCGGTTGATGAATGAATCTCTCCTGGACTCCCTGGGTGACCGAATGTACCGATGGAGCGAAGACCAGTCTGATTCCACATGGGTTACCGGTCACCGTCATTCTTGGCACACCGTTACCCGCCTTGGTGAACAGGGCCCTGACAAAGAAGACGACTTCACGGTTTACACCATTTATAAGGATTAAGGCAGTTGATGAAAAGGCTTATTTTCTTATTGATTGCACTTCTGGTGGTGTCTTCTTATGGAGAAGAATCGGTGTCTGGGCAACGGCGAAAGAGCAGTTTTTATTTTGACGCCACGGTAGGTATGGCTTTGCGCCACCTTGAGGCGGTGCAGATGGTTCACGACTATTCGGAGTCAAGTCCTGCTTGCCATTTTGAACCTGACGGTCGTTATGTGTGTGGCGAGAAATCTTCTGGTGGCAAATATGGTTCCTATGAAAAAGATATTGGCTATACGGGTTTTGGCCCCCTTTTTTCAATGCGGCTTGGCTGTTTGATAAAGGGTGTTGTTGCTCCTTTTGCAAATATCGAATTTGAAAGAACTGGCGGAAAGGTTCATGGGCGTGAAAAAGACGAAGACGATGCCAAGCCAAGATCGGCCTTTTTGGGTGGTGGCCCTGGCGTCGCCATTTATCCTTTCAGCCATTCAGAAAGTGCAGCCAAGAATCTTTATATGGTTGCTACTGCAAATATGTTGTTGGGTAGCGGTGGCGGTATCGGTTTTTTGGGAGTCAATGTATTGTTTGAAGCGGGCTACCTTTTTCCTGTGTCGGAACGACTTAATTTTGGCTTTGCCGCCGGGGCAGACCTTATTTCCCCCGGTGAAATTGATGATGATATTAACGATGATAGCGGCTATGCGGTATGGGTAGGCGTTAAGTTTGTGAGAAAATAAGCCCCGTTGTCATGCCCGTTTCCAACTTGTCATCCCCGCGCCCCTCACTTGTCATCCCCGCGCAGGCGGGGATCTCCTAGCGGGCATTTCCCTTTTCCCGCTTAATCTGCTTTAGCTGCGCAAGCCTTTCTCCAAGAGCCTTTTCTTTTCCGTAGGGCTTTGGCTGGTAAATCTCGGTGCCTTCCAGCTGCTTGGGCAGATGTTCCTGTGCGGAATAAGCGCCCGGGCTGTCGTGGTCGTACTGGTAATCGACCCCGTAGCCTAGCTTTTCGCCCACCTTCGTCACCGAATTGCGGAAAGCCCGCGGCACGGGGAGCGTTCCCGTCTGCTTCACAATGGAGTCGGCCTTCATTCCGGCCAACTCCAGACTGTTGCTCTTGGGAGCAAGGGACAGGTAAACGGCCAGTTCGTCGAGGGCGATGAGTCCCTCGGGGATTCCCATAAAGTCGTAGGCCTCGCGAGCGGCGGTGGCCAGCAGCAAGGCGTTGGGGTCTGCAAGGCCGATATCTTCCATGCTCATGCGCATAAGACGCCGCAGAATAAACCGCGGGTCTTCACCGCCCTGCAGCATGCGGTGCAACCAGTAGAGGGCGGCATCCGGGTCAGATCCGCGTACCGACTTGTGCAGGGCCGAAATCAGGTTGTAGTGCTCTTCGCCGCTCTTGTCGTAGCGCAGGGGCTTCTTGTACTGGAATTCTTCCAGGAGTTTCTCGTCGATAACTTTGCGGTCGCCCAGGTTCTTGCCAATCCATTCGATCTGGTTCAGCAAAAAGCGGGCGTCACCGTCGGACTGGGCGATGAGTTTTTCCACGACGGCGTCTTCGACTTCCACATCTTTCAGTTGCAATCCGCGAGGGTGGTCCCGCAGGGCGCTGAAAATCAGCGTGCGTAAATCTTCTTTGCTTAAGGGTGCAAAAAGAATCAGCTGGCAGCGGCTGAGTAACGCGCTGTTGACCTCGAACCCCGGGTTCTCGGTGGTGGCGCCAATGAGCGTCACCGTGCCGTCTTCCACGGCACCCAACAGCGCATCTTGCTGGCCTTTGTTAAACCGGTGGATTTCGTCGATAAACAGGATGGTGTCCTTGAACATGCCCTTCATCTTGCGTGCGTCGGCCAAAACTTCTTTCACCTCTTTCACGCCGCTGGCTACCGCAGATAAAGCCACGAAGGCTTTCTTGGTGTGCTGGCGGATTACGTGGGCGAGGCTGGTCTTGCCGCAACCCGGCGGGCCCCAGAAAATCATGCTGGGAACGTTGTCGTTCTCGAGACTCTTGCGCAATAGGCTCTGCTCGCCCAGAATCTTGTTCTGGCCCAGAAATTCGTCCAGGTTCTGCGGGCGTAGTCTTTCGGCGAGGGGCTGGTCCATTAGGCTTAGGCGTCCTCGTTCACAAATTCAAACTTTGCAAAGCCCGAAGGCAGTTCCCGTGTGGGCCTGCCGTTTTTCAGCATGCAGTGGAGCGTAGAGCCCGTAGTGCAGAGCTTGCCGTTCACTGTCGCCTTGTACAAAAAGCGCACCCGGAGCCTGTCAACCCGGACCATGGTGGTCTCGATATCTACGAATTCGCCATAGTGGGTGGGGTTCTTGAATTGGACGTTCAGCTCCAGAACGGGGCTCGAAAAACCTTCGGCCTCCATGTCGGCGTAGCTTGCGCCCGCTTCGCGGAAATATTCGGTACGGGCCTGCTCGAACCACACGGCATAAACAGCGTGGTGCACGATTCCCATCTGGTCGGTTTCGGCGTAGCGCACGTCAATGCGTGCCGTATGCTTGAAAGTGCATGTTTCCATGGGCTTAAATATACAAATCATTGTTCAAAACATCGGTCATGAAGAAAGTTTTCTAAAAATGCCCTAAAGCAGCGAAAAATGCCCTTTTTTGCAAATCAACAACTTATCAACACTCCGCCCCCCTTTTGTGGACAAAACTTTTGCGAAAAAAGGAAAAAATCGCAAATTTTTTTGCGTAAGTGCTTGATTTTTATTGACAAAACCCACCAAATCTTATTAAATTTGGCTCACTCTATTATCTTTAGGGGTACTGGAGTGCGTGCCAAAGTAGCTCAGCTGGTAGAGCAGCTGATTTGTAATCAGCCGGTCGTAGGTTCGATTCCTATCTTTGGCTCGAAACAAATGCATCGTTGCCCGAGTGGTTAAAGGGGACGGACTGTAAATCCGTTGGCTCACGCCTACCGTGGTTCGAAACCACGACGATGCACGACCACAAGGCCCGCCAATGCGGCAACGTAACGGCAGGCCAAATGCCCAGGTAGCTCAGTGGTAGAGCACTTCCTTGGTAAGGAAGAGGTCTCGGGTCTGACTCCCGATCTGGGCTCTCACTAAACGGAGATAGAATAAAATGGCAAAAGAACATTTTGATAGAAGCAAGCCGCA
>JAFVTX010000019.1 GCA_017503015.1 Fibrobacter sp.
AGCTCAGCCTGGTAGAGCGTCTGCTTTGGGAGCAGAATGTCGTCAGTTCGAATCTGGCTACCCCGATACAAAAAAGCCCCCATCAGGGGGTTTGCCGTATAAAAGGAAAGCCCGAATGAACAAAATCATGAGCCTTGACGGCGACTGGCAGATGAAGTGGGATACGGAAGATTCCGGAATTTCCAACCGCTGGTACGCAACCAACCCCTCCGATACCGAAACCGTGAATGTTCCCCACGTCTGGGAACGTAGCTTCGACAAACTGCTCATGTCCCAGGACTGCGCCTTCTACTTCAAGCGTTTCACCCTGGATGACGACAAGCTGGTAGCTAAGCGCATATTCCTGCGCTTTGAACGGATCGCCACCCACGCCACGGTCTGGCTCAACGGTATCCGCCTGGGAACCCACTTCGGGGCTTATACGCCTTTTACCATTGAAACGCAAAAAGCCATCAAGATTGGCGAAGAAAACGTTCTGTGCGTCCGTGTGGCCAACATGGGGGCTTCTAACAGCCGTATCGACTTCGGTCGTGAAAGCGCCGACGGTGCCGACGACCGTTACGCCCACCCCAGCGAAATGCCTGTGGGCCTCCCCTGGAACCAGTACCCCTTTGGCGGTATCTTCGGGCATGTGGATTTGATTCTCGGCAGTTCCGCCTACATTGCCGACTTGCACGTGGAGCCCGACATGGACCAGGAACGTGTAGCCGCAGAAATCACCTTCAACAACCCCCGCGGGTTCCAGACCCGTATCCGTTTCCTCATGAGAAACGCCGTGGGCGACGTGTACGAATGGTACAAAGAAGTGAAGCTGGACAAGGAGAACATGACCCAGCGGTTCGCCTTCCAGATCAAGGACTGGAAAAAGGACAAGTGCGTCTGGAGCCTGGACAAGCCCAACCTGTTCGCCCTGGAAGTCCAGCTGGAAATCAAGACCGGCAAGAACAAGCCGCCTGAGTACAGTTTCCCTGTGGTCAAGACCTTCGGATTCCGCAAGTTCGACTGCATCAAGGGCGACTACTACCTGAACGATTCCATCCTCAAGATTCAGGGCGTAAGCTACAACCAGCAGTGGAGCGAAGGCGGCCTCTGGACTGACAAGAACCCCGCCCTCAAGAAAGACCTGCAGGCCGTCAAGGACGCAGGATTCAACGCCATCCGCAGCTGCGGAGCGCCTCTCACCAACGAAGCGCTGGACATCTGCGACGAAATTGGCCTTTTGGTGTTCCAGGAATTTCCCATCCACACCATGCGTTCTACGCCCCAGGGCTTGGAAATTGCAAAAAAACTGATTACGGACCTCGTTCGCGACCAGCACAACCACCCCTCCATCGCCGTGTGGATTCTCGGTGCCGAAAACGGGACCTTCATGCTGCAGAACGGAAACAAGCTGCTGAACGCCATCGGCCCCATCGACATGCTTAGACCCGCCATCAGCAACTTTGACAGTATTTACCTGGACAACGAAGGCGTGTTCCACAAGGACACGGGCAAGCTTCTGCCTGTCTCTGTGGACCATATTTCCCAGTACGCAAGCCTGCGCATCAACCCGCGGCTCTGCCCCAGTGCCAATTATTCCCACTACCTCGCCCACTGCTTTGACCGCGACGACGAAGAGCTTTCAGTCCCCGATGCAGGCCTTGGCGACAGCGTTTTCCAGGACGAAGACGAAAGAGTGGACCTGGACTTGAACAACAAGATGTTGGTCACCCTGAAAAACCACACCTTGCTCCCCGCCAAGCCCACCAACCTGCGCGGGCCCAGGAGCGTCAAGAACCAGAAGGCCATCAAGAACGCCTACAAGGCAATCGAGGATTTCCTCGCCACCGCCGATATAGCCGCTTGGAAAAAGTTCGATACTTTCTGCAACGACGCCAACAGCATCGCCATTAAGAGCAAACTGGACCAGATTACGGCATTCCAGAGCAACCCGCAAATCGCCGGATTTTTCCTGGACCAGTGGGCCGACTATGGCATTGATTTCAGCGGTCTCAACGACGAGAACCGCAAGAGCAAGGGCTTTACGGACTTCGCCAAGGAAATCTCCACTCCGAGCCGTATCCTGGTAAGCGAGCTGGAACACGTGGTCACGCCGCAGAGCGAAATCAGTTTCCAGCTGACCCTGTTGAACAACAGCCGTCTTGAAAATGTGGGGATTGAAATTTCCCTGCTAGACGAAAAGGGCAAGGTCGTAAGCACCAAGACCCAATCTCCTGAAGAACCTGTGGGCAAGACAAGCCTTACCCAGCTTGGAATCTGCTCCCTCATGGCTCCTCGAAGTGTGGGCAAGTACCAGATCAAGTTCACCCTGAAGGACGGCGGAAAAGAAGTCCACTCCTCTACAGAAGACCTGATCGTCATCGAACAGGCCGACGTAAAGTCTGCCATGAAGAAGGTCTGCTTCTTGGACAACAGCGAAGAGTCCAGCGACGCTCTTGCCGCACTCTCCGGCCCTGAAAAGATTATCTTCACGGCAAACCTCAGTTCTTGGCCCGACGAAATTTTGGACAAAATAGTCGATGTCACCAAGAACGGCGGAAAGACCCTGCTGCTTTCGGACATGACCCAGGACGACGTGGATTTCTTGAACCAGAGCCACCAATTCGACTGCACCCTGGAATCCCACTGGACCACCGGTGCCAACGGTATCAGCCTGCACTACATTCCCGACGGTTCTGAGCTCTTGAAGGTGTTCGGCACAAACGTCCTTGACCATACGGCGGCCGCTGTCATGCCGAGCCTTTCCATGAGCAAGCTGGAAGGGGCAAAGGTATACGCCCAGTCCCTTTCCATCAAGGATGGCGAAATCAAGGGCGGTGTGGACCTGCAGACCCTCCCCTTCGGCAAGGGCAAGATCGTGTTCAACCAGTTCAATATCTTCGAAGGTCTTGAAACAAACGCACTGGCAGATGCTCTCTTCACAGCCATTGTGGATATTCTCTAGGCCGACAATCAAGTCGATTTATAAAAATGCCCCTCACGGGGCATTTTTTTGTGTCTACCAAAAAAACGGAATGCCATTAAATATATATTTGAAATATGAAATTTCTAAAGTTTGTTCCGCTCTTTGTAGCCCCGATTCTTTTGGCCGGATGTGCCGGTTCTTCTAATGGGGACGACCTTGAAGTCCCAACCAATCTCCCCCCCATTTGCCGCGACATTGACTTTGTAGCCAATCCCGACATGCGTGAAATGTGCGGAGTTCGCAGGGTCCATAACAAGGCGTACAGGAACATTCCCCAACAGCGCTACTTGATTAACCCCAACGGAACCTCCATTGTAAAAACCGACGGCCAGCTGGAACTTCGTTTCCAGAATTCCCTACCGCTGTACCTGGACGGTCCCATCACTCGGGAACTTCAGTTCAACCAGGAAAAGAGACTGGAAAAGGTCCAGAACAGCTACGACTACCACGAAATCTACAGCGGCAAGGAACGCATTAGAATTTTCAAGATGGGTATCCCGACCGACATGGGTAATACCTACGATTTCTGCTTCCGGATTCCCGAGAAAAAAGGCAACGCCAGAACTCGCAGTGTGGCCATGGGTAACCATATTGAGGCCATGACTTGTGACGACTTTGATTTTCTTGTAGCCCAGGATAACGAAAGAAAAGCAGCCAAGAAGAAGTAGTTTGCGTGGCCGGCGAAAACAAGTACATCCATAACGCCCTCAAGCAAGTCCACCTGGAAACATCCTGCACCTCCATCAACGGATTTTCCATTTCCGGGCTTGCGACCTATTTGCAATTTCCCGAACTGGACTTTGTGGTCGACATGGGCGAATGCCCTCTTTCGGCCACATCCATCAACCATATCTTTTTGACCCACGCCCACGGAGACCACGCCCGTTGCCTCATGCGGCACCACAGCCTCCGCAAGATGATGGGCGTCGAGCGTGATAGCGTTTACTACATGCCGGCCTCCATTGCCAAAGGGGCAAAGGAATGGATTCGTGCCGAGGCCATGTTCGAGGGAGTCCCCGAAACCAAGTTCCGGCTGCCTGAAATTTGTGCCGTAGAAGCAGGAGCGATGATTCCGCTGCGGTACCGCAAGGACCTGGTGCTGAAACCTTTTGACGTAAAGCATTCCGTGCCTGCCATGGGAGCGACCCTGTTCCTGCACAAGCGGAAGCTAAAAGACGAATACCTGGGAAAAACTCCTGGCGAAATCATCGAACTCCGCAAGTCCGGCGTAGAGATTACCCGTGAAGTCTATGAGCCCCTGATAAGTTTCATGGGCGACTGCCTGGGCGAAAGCCTCAAGGAGAATCCAGAAATTTTCAAGTCCAAAATCCTTGTGACGGAATGCACCTTTTTGGACGACGAGGACGAACCCATGAGCCGCAAGAAGGGCCACACCCACCTGCAGCACATCGTCAATACCCTGGAAAAATTCGACGACGAAATCGCCTGCGAAAAAATCATCCTCACCCACTTTTCCATGAAGTATTCCGAAAGGCATATCCGCGAAATGCTGGACAAGAAAATGCCTGAAAAGTTCAAGGAAAGAATTATCCCCTTTATCTAAGATGGAAAAAGAAGAAAAAGAAATTGTCGTTCCTGAATTTTACAGGGACCTAAACGAAGACCCCGAAAAGAAGGGGCTCTGGCACTACGTGTTCCGGAGCGACGACGGACGAAAGCCTATCCGCACGCCCGACGGCAAGCCCCACAAGCTCCCCTTCCAGTGGAAGGACATGTTCCCGAACGAAAACGGCCACATCGAAGTGGAAATCGGTAGCGGCAAGGGAACCTTCATGATCGAATACGCCCAGAAGCATCCGGATTACTTTATCATGGGAAGCGAATGGGACTACACCTGGGCCGCATTCGCCCATACGCGGATGGAAAGCCGAAAGGTCTTGAACAATGCCGCCATGCTCCGGGGTGACGTGTTCTACTTTTTGCGGGATGCCGTCAAGGACAATACCGTTGACGCCTTCCACATGTACTTTCCGGACCCTTGGCCCAAGGAACGCCACCACAAGAACAGGCTTCTGCGACCGGATTTCTTGGCAGAAGTAGCCAGAGTTTTAAAACCCGGCAAGAGGATTTTCTACTGGGGTACCGACCACAAAGAATACAACGAAATCGCCCTGGAAACTTTTGACGCTTTCCCGGGCTGCAAGGTGATTGTGCGCAATACCGCAGAACCTACCGAAGGTATTTCTACCGGCTTTGAACGCAAGTACAAGAAAGAAGGTCGTCCCATCTACCGAAGCGTCATTGAATTCGAAAAGTGAGTTGTGAGTTATGAGTTGTGGGTTGTCGGGTGTGACTATTAAGACAAGAAGAATTGATATTTTTTCATTTTTCACTTTTAATTGACAGCAACTTGACTAACGCTTTTTTCTAATTTGTATCCGCCATGTTGAAGTCCCTGAGTATAAACGGTTTCACGCTAATTGCCAAGCAAGAGGTTCCTTTCCACGAGGGCTTTACCGCCATCACCGGCGAAACCGGTGCAGGCAAGTCCGTGCTGATGAAGGCCCTGCGGCTCATCTGCGGTGACCGCGGGCAGTCTTCTATGGTCCGTGCAGGCGAAGAAAAGGCCGTCATCGAAGGAATCTTCGACATCAAGAAACTCCCCCAGGTCAAGGAACTGCTCGCCACCCTCGAAATCGACAGCGACGACGAGCTCATTATCCGCAGGGAGATTCTCGAAAACGGCAAGGGCAGGGCCCGGGTCAACGGAGCCGTAGTAAGCCTTTCCGATCTGGAAAAGATTGGAGACCTGCTCATCCAGATGCACGGCCAGAGCGAGCAGCTGCTGTTGCGGGACGTGCGTACCCACACCCAGATGCTGGACGACTACGCCGGCAACGGCGAACTTTTGAAGAACTACTCCAAGCTCTGGAGCGAATGGAATTCTATACGCAACAAGATTTCCGAAACGGAATCCAGGGCCAAGGAACTGGCCGCCCAGAAAGACTTTCTGAAATTCCAGTTCGACGAACTTTCCAAGGCAAACCTGAAGCTGGGCGAAGAAGAAGAACTGGAAGAAAAGGTCAGCCGCGGAAGCAAGGGCGAAGTCGAACAGAACTACCTGATGGAAATCCAGACCCTTGTAGGTAACGACAACGGCATCCTGGACCAGACCCAAAGCTTGCTCTCTAAGCTGAAGGGGCTCGCACAAAAAATTCCCCACTACGAAGAGGACCTGCAGGCCCTCATAGAAGTTTCGGACCCCTTCGAAAGCATCTGCAAAGACCTGATGCGCCGGACACCGGAAAAGTCCCTCAGCGCCGCCGAGCTGGACCGCGCCAACGGGCGCATCGCCGAAATCCAGAAGCTCAAGCGCAAGTACCGCACCGACGTCGCAGGCCTCCTGGAACTCACCGAAAAACGCAAAGAGGAACTGGGCTGCATCGAGAACCTGGACAGCGACCTTGAAGAACTGAACAGGCAGCTCAAGGCCTGCTCCGACAAACTGGAAAAGGCCGCGACGGAACTTTCCGACAGCCGCAAGAAGGCGGCGGCCGTCTTCGACAAGACGGTAGAAAGCAACCTGCAGAGTCTCGGCATGCCCAAGGCCGTATTCAAGACGCAAATTGCCGAACAGGCGCTTTCGTCAAGCGGAAAAGACCGTATCGAGTTCCTGCTGGCCCCGAACCCGGGCGAAGGTGAAAAAAGCCTGCAGAAGGCAGTCTCCGGCGGTGAACTTTCCCGCGTACTACTTGCCATCAAGACCGTCATGGCCGAACTGGACGCCGTACCGCTCCTGATTTTTGACGAAGTGGATTCCGGCATCAGCGGAGAGGTAGGAAACCGCATTGGCGAATCCCTGCGGAACCTGGGCAAGCACCACCAGGTATTGACCATCACCCACCTGCACCAGGTGGCAAGCCGTGCCAATCACCAGATTTCTGTCAGCAAGGCCGAAACAGACGGTCGTACATTTACTAGCGTTAAGGACCTGGATTACGAAGGTCGCATTGAAGAATTGGTCCGCATGCTGGGCGAAAATTCCGAAATCACTCGTGAACACGCGAAACAACTCTTGGAGAACAACCGATGAACGAGGTCACAAAAACAGAGGTTCGTTTCCGCAACCGCCTTTGGAGCGTACTTAGGGCAATTGTCTTTATCTGCGTTATTGCCTTTATATGGCAAGGCATGACCAAGATGGCAACCGCCTTTGTGGCTATCGCCCTTATTATGGGCTGGTTCAAGCTATACCAGCTTCGCGGTCAAGATATTGAAAAACCCTATTACAAGCTATGGCTCAACTTTATCGACGGTTTCCTCTCCTTTGCTGTCATGACCAGTATCTTCGTACGGGAACTGGTCTATACCGAAAGCGTCGAAAAAATTCTCGGCGTGGGCTGCGCCCTGCTCCTCGCCCGCCTTATCGCCCACACCCTGTTCTCCCTGGGCGTTCTTCGCGAAGGCAAGAAGCTCCCCCACAAGAGGCGCTGGAGCAAGCTTGCAAACCTCGCCACCACCATCACCATGGGCGTCTACCTGCTGAACCTTGAAGAATACCAGCAGATATGCATGGTGGCAACCATCCTCTTGATTCTCGCCTCTACCGTCGCTTACGCCTACTGGTACTATCGCGACCCCGCCCACCGAAAGCCCCTTTCTATCGCAAGCCAGCTTACCATGAGCCGTATCGTGCTCACCCCCTTCTTCTTGTGGGTGTTCTTCTACGACAACGATTTGGACTACAGCAACAACAGCCTTGTGTTCAAGGTGCTTGCCCTGGTCATGGTTCTCGGTTTTATGCTCACGGATTTCCTGGACGGAAAGCTCGCCCGTGCCATGGGCGAAGTCAGCACCCTGGGCAAATACCTGGACCCATTCAGCGACAAGATTTCCAACATGACCATTTTCATGTGCTTTATCGCCACTGGCTACGCCCCGGTGTGGATGGTAGCACTTATCTACTTTAGGGAATCTAGTGTCGAGACCCTCCGGACACTTGCCGCCAGCGAAGGCATGATTATGCCCGCCCGCCGTAGCGGTAAGTGGAAAACCGCCCTCCAGGGAATCGGCATCGTGGCTATACTTCTTGGGGCGATCGACCCCGTGCAAAAGCTGATTCCGAATTTCGAATCCATCTGGAATGTTTTCCCTCAGGCTGTCATGGGAGTCATTACCGCCATCACCATCATCAGCGGTATCGACTATTTCGTGTCCAGCAAGCATATCTTGAAAAAATTCGTCTAGCCCGGCCGCAAATCGCCCTGGACTACCATGTGGCAGAATCTCAATTTCAACTTTGAACCTTACGACTGGCTGCTCATCTTTATGGTGACGGCCCTGGGTACAGCCAGTGCCTACATGAAGGACCCGCAGCTCAAGGCGGTGGCGGCCACCATCCCGATTCCTTGCGGTTTCGCCTACATTGCGGTTGGCCTCCCCATGGGAGCGGCCAACGCCATTTCGGCCCTGCTCTGCCTCATGTACGTGCATGTGGTGCGCATCGGGCACAACAAGCTGCATATCCCTATCGTTTCCGCCATCATTATCGGGCTTGCCATTTTTGTACTTATCGGCACGACGCTCCAGCCCATCGTTCCCGACAGCGAGCCCGTCTTTTACGGGGTCTGCCTCTTCGATTTCCTGCTAGGAATTCTCATATTCATCAAGCAGCCCTACAAGTCGGGAGTGCCCTACAAAACTCCCCTGCCGGTCTATATCAAGGCTCCGGCCATCGCCTTCGTGGTGGCGGGGCTCATGGTCATCAAGCGGCTTATGGGCGGGTTCTGCACCAGTTTCCCCATGATGAACTCCATCGTGAGTTACGAATCCCGATATTCCCTGGGTGACCAATGCCGGCAGCTGCCGTTGTTCCTGATTGCAGGCCCAATCATGTTTATCGAGATGCGGCTTCTGGAAACGCGGCTAGGGCTGAACCACTGGATTGTCCTTTTGTGCGGGTATATCCTTTTCGCCTTCATTTACTGGCCCTTGAACAAGCGGTTGAAGCTGAAAAACGCCAAAGCGGATAGGGCCTACCGGCATTGGGTACGGCACCATGGATGAATTCAATTTCAAAATCGTCGCCCGAATCAGGAGCGATTTCCCTGAAAAGTTCGGGATTCCAAGGCAGAGCGGAATCCTGAAGGAGCTCCGGTCGCAAATCATATTCGAAAAAGAGTTCCGCAATCCGGATGCCATACGCGGTCTGGAAGGGTTCAGCCACCTGTGGCTCCTGTGGATTTTTTCCGAAAATGTCCGGGACAACTGGAAACCTACGGTCCGGCCGCCCCGCCTGGGCGGCAACACCCGCCTGGGAGTGTTCGCCACACGGTCCAGCTTTCGGCCAAACCCTCTGGCCATGTCCTGCGTAAAGATCGAAGAGATCCGTAACGACAAGGAAAACGGCCCTGTCATCGTGGTAAGCGGGGCAGACCTGATGGACGGCACGCCCATCGTGGATATCAAGCCCTACCTCCCCTACGCCGACAGCATCCCCGACGCCGTGG
>JAFVTX010000020.1 GCA_017503015.1 Fibrobacter sp.
GCCATGGTGGCTACGTCGGCGTTGTAGTCCACACCTTCTACGTCGAAACCGTTGGTGGCCAAAAAGTCGTGGCGGTAGCCTTCCAGGTCGCCTACCTGGGCGAAGTTCTCCTGGGTGATGGTGGCCATGCGTTTTTTGACTTCTTCCTGGACCTTGGGATCCATTTCCAGGTCGTCGATACGGATAAGGTGGTTCTCGTCGGTAGGCACGGCAGACCCGGTGTAAAGCCTTTCGGCAAACAGGCGTTCCATCTGCTCGATGCAGCCTTCGTGGGTGCCCTGTTCTTTCATGACCTTGAACAGCACGGACAGGTACAGCGGGATAATGGGGATGACGGCACTGGAGCGTGTCACTAGGCCCTTGTTCACGGACACGTAGGCTTCGCCCTTGAGGGTTGCCTGGAGTTCGGCGTAGAGTTCCTTGGCGGTCTTTTCCAGGTGCTTCTTGGCGCCACCGATGGTGCCGTCGCGGTAGATGGGGTGGGAAAGGCTCGGTCCGATGTAGGAGTAGGCTACCGTCTTTACGCCTTCGGCAAGAACGCCTGCGGCGGCCAGCTGGCGAATCCAGAGCGCCCAGTCTTCACCGCCCATGACTTTCACGGAGTTTTCCGCTTCTTCGGCGGTAGCGGGTTCGGCACTGATGGTGCTGATCTTGCCGGTCATGCAGTCAATGGTTTCGCCGGAAAAGGTCTCTCCGATGGGCTTCAGCACGCTGCGGTACATGACGCCCGTGTCCGGGTCCACACGGACGGCAGAGGCCACGCTGTAGATAATCAGGTCGATCTTCTTGCCCATCTGCTTTACGGTTTCGATGACCTTTTTGCGCATATCGTGAGAGAAGGCGTCGCCGTTGAAAGTGACGGACTGGAGGCCTGCGGCCTTGGCTTCGCGGTCAAAGGCCATGTTGTTGTACCAGCCCGGCGTGCCGGATTTTTGTTCGGAGCCTTCCTTTTCGAAGGAAATGCCGATGGTGTCGGCACCATATTCAAAGGCGGCAGAAATGCGGCTGGCAAGCCCGTAACCGGTGGAGCAGCCCACTACCAGCACGGTCTTGGGTTCACCCTTGAGTGGGCCCCTTTCGGCCTTTTTCTTTTGCACATACTTGATTTGACGAACGACGTCGGCAGCGCAGCCCTTGGGGTGGGCGTTGATGCACATGTTGCTACGAATCATGGGTTGGATGATCATTACACTTCCTTTTTTGATTTGGCTTGTTAGCCATTAAATTTCTTGATGACGACCACGCCGTTGTGACCGCCAAAACCGAGGGATGCAGAAACGGCCACGTCGATGTTTCCTTCGACGCCTACCTTCGGCACGTAATCCAGGTCACAGCCCTCGTCGGGGTTGTCCAGGTTCAGGGTGGCGGGGTAGAAGGAGTCGCGGATGGCGAGGGTGGAGATGATGGCCTCGATGACGCCCGCGGCGCCTACGCAGTGGCCGGTCATGCTCTTGGTGCTGGAAACCTTGATCTTGTAGGCGTGTTCGCCCAGCACGATTTTCAGCATCTCGGTTTCGGTAATGTCGTTTAAGTGGGTGGAGGTACCGTGGGCGTTGTAGTAGTCCACGTCGGTAGGCGCAATATCTGCATCCTTCAGGGCGCGGGTCATGGCCTTTGCGCAGGTCTCTCCACCCGGGCGGGGGCTGGTAATGTGGTAGGCGTCGGCAGAGGCACCATAGCCGGCCAGTTCCGCATAAATCTTGGCTCCGCGGGCCTTGGCGTGTTCCAGTTCTTCCAGGACCATCACGGCACCGCCTTCGCCCATGACAAAGCCGCTGCGGTCTTTGTCGAATGGGCGGGACGCCTTTTCGGGGTCGTCGTTGAACTTGTCGGTAAGGGCGTGCATGCCCGCAAAGCTCTTGATGGAATATTCCGTAATGCCGCTTTCGGAACCACCCGCCAGGCACACGTCCAGACGGCCGGACCGGATGGAATCCAGGGCGACCCCGATGGCGTCGGTGCCGGAGGCACAGGCGGTGCACACCGTATGGGCAAGGCCCGTGATACCCAGAGCGATGGAAACGTTGGCGCAGGCCTCGTTGGGAATCAGTTCCGGCATGGCGAGAGGCGAAACCCTCCGCTTGCCGCCTTCGATGTACTTGTTGTAGGTCTCGTCAAGCACGTCCATTCCCGAAAGGCCATTTCCGGCCACGATTCCCGTGGTGTCTTCGGCCAGCTGTTCCTTGGTGAGTCCAGCGTCCTTGACCGCCTCGTTGGCGGCTCCTACCAAGAACTGGGTGAAGCGGGCCATACGGCGGGCTTCCTTGGGGTCAATTCCGTGTTCTTCGGGCTTGAAATCCTTGATTTCGGCGGCGATTTTTACGGAGCAATTGGAGGCGTCAAAAAGGGTTATGGGGGCGATACCGCTCTTTCCCTGCTTGATGGATTGCCACATGTCGGCTACATTCTTTCCGACGGGAGTTACGGCACCGATGCCGGTAATGACGATTCTTCTCTTGCTCATGGAATCCCCTTTTTTTGCGCCCAAAGATAGCTTATTTTATGCGGTTTTCACACCGTTTTTTGTAGAAAACGATTTGACAAAATTTATCAAAAAGCCGAAATAAGGAAAAAGGAATGTTTTTGTAAGCGCCTTACCCGACGCTGTGCTCGAGCTTGAGCGTCAGCAACTGCCTTGCCTCGGTGGCGAATTCGCCCGGGAGCTCCTTGAACACGTCTTTGCAGAAACCGCCCACCATCGCCTGAATGGCGTCTTCGCGCTTGATGCCGCGGCTTTCGAAGTAGAAAAGCTGGTCTTCGCTGATGCGGCTGGTGGTGGCCTCGTGTTCCGTGGTGGAACTTGCGTTTGCGACGGTGATGTAGGGGAAGGTGTGGGCTGCACTCTTGTCGCCTACCAACATGCTGTCGCACTGGGTGTAGTTGCGGGCGCCTGTAGCCGACTTGCGGATGCTCACTTCGCCGCGGTAGGCGTTGCTGGAGTAGTCGGCGCTGATGCCCTTCGAAATGATAGTGCTCTTGGTATTTTTGCCAATGTGAATCATCTTGGTACCGGTATCGGCCTGCATGTGCCCGTTGGTGAGGGCAACGCTGTAGAACTCTCCGACGGAGTTGTCTCCCAGCAGCACGCAGCTCGGATACTTCCACGTGATGGCGGAGCCGGTTTCCACCTGCGTCCAGCTGATGCAGCTGTTCTTGCCGGCACACTTGCCGCGTTTGGTGACAAAGTTGTACACGCCGCCGGCTCCCGTCTCGCGGTCGCCCGCGTACCAGTTCTGCACGGTCGAGTATTTAATGCTTGCGTTATCCTTCGCTACCAGTTCCACGATGGCGCTGTGCAGCTGCTTGCTGCTGAATTCCGGCGCGGTGCAACCTTCCAGGTAGCTCACGCTGGCGCCTTCGTCGGCGATAATCAATGTGCGCTCGAACTGGCCTGCTTCCTTGTTGTTGATACGGAAGTAGGTGGAAAGGTCCATGGGGCACTTGACTCCAGGCGGGATGTACACGAAACTTCCGTCGCCAAAGACGGCACTGTTGAGGGCAGCAAAATAGTTGTCCCCTGCGGGCACCACCGAGCCCAGGTATTCTTCAATGAGTTCGGGGTATTCCTTGATGGCGTCGCTAATGCTGCAGAACAAAATGCCCATTTCCATGAGCTTTCTTTTGTGGCTCGTATAAATGCTCACCGAGTCAAAGACCGCGTCTACGGCCACGTTGGCCAGGCGCTTCTGTTCGTCCAGCGGGATGCCGAGCTTTTCGAAGGTGGCCAGAAGTTCTGGGTCCACATCTTCGATTTTCTCGTGGCTCTTCTTGGTCTTGGGGGCGGAGTAGTAGACAATGTCTTGCAGGTCCACCGGCGCGAAACTCAGCTCGCCCCAGTTGGGCTGCTCCATGGTCTTGAGCTTCTCATAGGCTTTTAGGCGAAAATCCAACATGAACTGGGGCTCGCCGCGAAGCTTGGATGCCCGGCGGATGATATCTTCGTTCAGACCTTTCTCGAAGGCCTCGTTCTCGATATCCGTTACAAACCCGTACTTGTAGTTTTCGCTCATTTTATGCCTTTTTTCGGCGACAAATGTAGAAAAATATGAGAGCTATGTCCATCGCGCTTGCGCGAATTGTCATAACCGAGCCGCACTACATGCACTCCGAAGGAGCCCAAATGTAGCAAAAGGTGAGTGTTGCGCCTAGAAATTGAGCCGCTTAGACGCTAAAAACATGAAAAGATTGTTTTTTTTTATGGTGTTGGTGATATGTTGCACAAAAAAAGATAGATTAAGTATAAATTATCCTTAATGAAGGAATCTAATGAAACGTTGCCGCATATTGTTTTTTTTAGTTACGGTCTTGGTGTCTGCAGTATGGTCTGACCCGACGGCATCCATTTTTGTGAAGAATGCTGATGAATTCGCCACAATCAAGAAAGATTTGGAAAGTCTGAAGACCGAAGTCGGGGGTAATGCCACTCTGGATTCCCTGTGGGAAGCGGCCAACAGGATTGCGCAGATGAATGACCGCTGTTCCATGATTTCCATTAACGAGGTGTTGGACGACGAATGTAGTCATTTCTATGCGGTAGACCTTCCCGTATTCGAAACCAAGTACATGGAAGTGACAGGTGAACTCCGCCTAGGTTCCATGACCATGGGTAACAGCCTTGCAGAACGCACGGCACAGATAAAAGTATGCGCTTCGGCTCTTGGCCGAATTTTGGTTGCTAAAGATCAGTTGCTCAAGTTGAATGGTTCGGTTGACTTGGAACCGTTGAACATGGAGGGGGCCTTCGACGCCACCTATAATTTCAGTCTATACTTTGATTCTCTCCGTATGGAGCAGCAGAGTAATCTGATGAACCGTTGGCTGGATAGATGTGGTGATATTGTGCTGCGCAAATCGGGGGATGAGTTTGCCCCGCTGTTCCTGGAGTCTGTGAATGAGATCAACGACTCCCTTACAGCAGCCAAGGCCAATGTGATGATTGTGGTGGAACCGGAATACCTTGATTTTTACCTAGACCTGAATAAGGCGATTTCTGGATCTTACTATCTAAATGGAACTCAACTCTTAGGTGTCGAGGCTTTGCCTACAGGCCGCAAGTATTCCCATATCATTGTAAACCTCCCGAATAAAAAGGTGAATTTGCCTCTTGGAATCAATGGCGAAATGCAGAACTTCAAGGGTCGCGTAGAGTTTACCTCAGTGTTCCAGGACAAGGACCTTGTCGGCCGTTGGACATGGGGTAAGCCAAAGATGAATGATGAGTTTGCCGATGTCAAGGCTTCGGTCAAGGAAGAGTCTACCACGGCGGCGGTGGGGGATACTTCTATGCCATTGGTGGAACCAAAGGCTGAGCTCAAGACCGTCGAAGATTCTCTCAAGCAGGATGTTGCTGAAATGCAGGCCAAGGAGAATGCAGCGGCAGAAGCGGCCGTAGCAGCAAAAGAATCTGTCGAGCCGCAGGGAAAATCGGGGTTGAAGATTCATTGGGTTCCGCTAGCGATTGCGGGAGCCGTTGTCGTTGGTGGTGGCGTGATGGCGGCCGTATTCAACAGCAAGGCGAAATCAGAAAGCGAGAAGGAACCGTTGAATCGCGAAGAATACGACGACCATCTTGATAAAATTGAGAATGCACAGACAATGCGTACCGTAGGTATAGGTCTTGTAATTGGTGGCGCTGTGGGTGCGGCCCTTACATTCTTGTTCTAGGAGGAAACATGAAGCTTGGGATTCGGAATATAAAGTTAGGAATGGTTGTTTTTTTTGCCGCCGTTACGATGGCGTTCCTCTTTGTAGGCTGTACCGATTATGCAAATGAGTATAAGGACGACTACGAAGAGGCCTTTGCTGCTGATGATTCACTTTCATCGGATTCCAATGGTTCAAACGATGTAGACCCTGGTTCTAACGGTAAGGAATCTATTTCCAGCGGCAAGGAATCCAATGCCGATGGGAAAGAGGTAGACTCTGGTTCCAGCAGAAATAATGCTGACTCCAATTCCAGTGGCGAGAACTCAGATTCTGGTTCAAGCGAAACTTCGGGAGATAGTGCAGATTCTGGCAGTGCCAACAGCGGGACAGGCAGTTCAAGTAGCAGTGCGACTCCTATTTCAACGACCTCTGTCATTACCGATTACTTGAATCCTGAAAAGAGTTACGGTGATCTCATTGATGAACGGGACGGCCAACTTTACAAGACCATTACCATAGGGACCCAGACCTGGATGGCGCAGAATCTGAATTTCCTATACGAGAAGGGTACGTCACACAGTTTCTGCTACGGTGACGATCCTGCCAACTGTGAAAAATACGGTCGCCTCTATACCTGGTCTGCTGCACTAGATTCTGCTGGACTATATTCTGAAGAAGGCCTTGGTTGTGGAGATAATGCTTCTTGCGGTTACTTCCCTGTATTGCGGGGTGTGTGTCCTGATGGCTGGCATGTTCCGTCTGATAAGGAATTTGAGACACTCACGTCTTATGTTTCAAGTGCAGAAGACCTGCAGGCACTTGGTTTCGCAGAGTGGTCCGGAGCCACTAATACTTCCGGTTTTTCTGCAATTCCTTCGGCCCTTTATACTTATAACTATGGTGATAATAAAGCTGATTACTACTACCTAGGCGAAGTTGCCCGTTATTGGAGTAGAAGTGTAGGTGCTTCCGACCCGTATACTCTTCTTATAAAGAGTAGTCAAAAATTGATAAAGACAAACGACCCTGCCGACAGAGTTTCTGTTCGCTGTATAAAGGATACCTCTCCTAGGTTGGTTGTAGAGTATTCGACGATTACTGATAATCGTGATGGACAGATTTACAAAACGGTGAAGATAGGGAACCAGACATGGATGGCCCAGAATCTTAACTTTAAGAACTATCCTGAGGGAGTGATTGTTCCAAAAGATTATGACGATAAGCCTCTTCCTGAACTCTATGGAAAGCTTTATACCTGGGATGCCGCCGTGGATAGTGCAGGTTTATTCAGTAATGATGCAAAAGGCTGCGGCTATGGCAACAGTTGTGCCAAGGAAAGCGACATTCGCGGGTTATGTCCAGAAAATTGGCACTTGCCGGACCAAACGGAATGGGAAGAACTTATTGCATACGCCGAGAGTATAGGTGGAGATGGGGAAGTTTTTCAGCTGCAGTCCCGCGACAGCGATATTTGGGATAGGGCAACCAACAGGACTGGTTTTTCGGCTTTGCCTACGGGAATATATAGCAGTGTAAGTGGGTTGGGTAACAAGAGCAATACGTATTATTGGAGTACAACAAAGGTTTATAGATCTGGTGACAATGAAGAATTCAAGGGGGTGATTTCCCGTATCATGATTGCTGCGAACCATTATACTTGGAGTGATGAACACAAAGATTATGGTTTGTCAGTCCGCTGCATACACGATTAATCGGATTTTCGTCTAATAAAAATCTATATTTGTGCTGCTCTCCGGGAAATAGCTTCAAGGTGTTTCCTTGGGGTATGGGTTGTTATTTCTAGGAGTTTATATGAAAGGTCTTTGTTTTGCCTTGTCCTTGGCATTTGCCTCTTTGATTGCGGTTCCTTCGGCCTTTGCCAAAGATTTGGCCCCCAACAAGACACATGCGGTGCTGAACATTACCTACGTGAACGATGACGATGTTCCTCACGCCAAGAAGACGCTGACCTTCGTGGGCATCAAGAAACCCAAGAACAAGATCAAGGTGACTACGGATACTTACGGCGAGGCTAGTTTCCATATTCCTCGTGAAGATTCCTACAAGATTCTCTGTGAAAGTCTGACAGGCCCCTTCGAGTGCGGCGAGACTCCCTACGTTTCCCTGACGGCCAGTACCGGCGGCGTGACGGTGGTGTTCGACGACACCCGTGCTGAACTGACGGGCGTTACCTTCAAGGCCGGAAGCGCCGAACTGGTGCCCAGTTCCCTCAAGACTCTGAATACGGCTATTGAAGGTCTCAAGCGTAACACCAAGGCCAAGGTGGAAATCGAGGGCCACACCAGTTCCGAAGGTAGCGACGAATTGAACCAGACTCTTTCCGAAGAACGGGCCGCTAGCGTGCGCGCCTACATGATCAAGAAGGGAATTTCTCCGGACCGGGTGACCGCCGTAGGTTATGGCCCCAGCAGGCCCAAGGCGGACAATTCCACCGAGGCAGGGCGCAAGGCCAACCGCCGTATCGAAATCCGCGTGGTGAACGCCTCTGAAGTGGGCGCTGTTCAGGAATAGTTTTTAGAACAAGCTCAGTTGCCCGTTGCCCTGTGCAGCGGGCTTTTCTTTTTCGACGTTTGCCGTATTGTCGGCGGATTCGTTGCCGCCTTCGCTGCTGTCGCTGCTATCGCTGCCTGCGTCGGAATCTGCCTCGGCGATTTGCTCCAAGAGCCAAGCTTCGTCGTGCACGGGAATTCCCAGTTCGTTGGCCTTGGTAAGCTTGCTTCCGGCAGCTTCGCCGGCCAAAACCCAGCTGGTCTTTTTGCTGACGGAGCCTGCGACCTTTCCGCCGTTCTCTTCGATAAGCTTGCGGGCCTCGTCCCGGTCCATAGTCGGGAGCGTTCCCGTGATGACGGCGGTCTGCCCCTGGAAAAGCGTCTTCACGACGCCCTTGAATTCCGTGGGGCAGCCTAGTTCAATCAGTTCGTCAATTTCCTGGGTGTAGCGTTCCGTGTGGAAAAAGTCATAGACGGACTTTCCAATGCGTTCGCCCACGTCGGTGACGTTCTGCAGGTCTTCGACGGTAGCCGTGCGGATTTTTTCAAGAGTGCGGAAATGCTTGGCGATGTTCCTTGCGCTGGTGCGGCCCACAAAACGGATGCCGAGACCGTGGAGCAGGTTCTCCAAACTCCGTTCCTTGGAGGCGGCGATGGCGTCAAAGACGTTTTTGGCGCTCTTCTTGGCCATGCGTTCCTGGGATTCCAGATCTTCTAGCGTGAGGCGGTAAAGGTCCGGGATGCGCATGATTTTGCCTGTGGCAATAAGGCTTGCGATAAGCGATGGCCCCAGGTTCTCGATGTTCATGGCCTCGCGGCTCACGAAATGCTCGAACAGGCATTGCACTTGTGCGGCACAGTGCATGTTTTCGCAGCGGAGGATGACTTCGCCATCTACATGGGTAAGGGGCTCGCCGCATTCGGGGCACTTCGTGGGGGCAATGACCGGCTCTGCCCCAATGGGGCGAAGCTCCTTCTTGACATCGGTAATTTTCGGGATGATTTCGCCGCCCTTCTCGACGCCCACCGTGTCTCCGTAGTGCAGGTCTAGACGGGCCACTTCGTCGAAGTTGTGGAGGGTGGCGCGCTTGACGGTAGTGCCCGCAAGACGCACGGGTGCAAGGTTCGCCACGGGCGTCACCGCACCGGTGCGGCCTACCTGGAATTCTACGGAAAGAAGCGGCGTGTAGGCCCGTTCAGCCTTGAACTTGTAAGCGATGGCCCAGCGGGGGCTCTTGCTGGTGGTGCCGAGAGCCCGCTGCATGGCAAGATCGTTGAGCTTTACCACCATGCCGTCAATTTCGAAGGGAAGGCTGTCGCGGCTCGCGCCAATCTGTTCCGAAATCTTCATGATTTCTTCGGTATTGTCTGCTGTCCAGTAGTCGTTGGTGTGGAATCCGAGACGCTTGAGCTGCAGCAGGTTCTCTTCGTGAGTCTTGTTGTTGCTCTGGGGAATGTGATAGGCGAAGAATCGCATGGGTCGCGTCTTGCACTCGGCCACGCTCTTGAGCTTGAGGGGACCCGAAACAGTATTGCGGGGGTTCTGGAAAATCTTCTTGCCTTCCAAGATAAACTGTTCGTTCAGTCGCTCGAAGGCCTCGCGCTCCATGTAGACTTCGCCGCGCACCTCGAAAGTGCCCTGCGGGATTTCGCTCGGGTCGATTTTCAGTTTCTTCGCGTCAAAGTATTCGGGAATGTCCGCAATCGTGAGCGCGTTCAGGGTCACGTCGTCGCCCTGGGCGCCGTCGCCGCGGGTGGCCGCCTGCTTCAAGCGTCCGTTTTCGTACACAATCGAAAGCGAGACACCGTCGATTTTCCGCTCGCAGATCCAGGTGTGAGGTGTGAGGTCGCGACCTTCGGTCGCTTTGAGGTTTGAGGTTCGAGGTTCGAGGCTCGTGGCTCGGTGCTTGTCATCCTGAGCGGAGCGCAGCGAATGCGAAGGATCCAGGCCCGCAATCCCGTCCTCGGCGGCTTTCACAAATTCCGCCATCTCTTCGGCGCTATAGACGTTTGCGATGCTGAGCATGGGCACCGCGTGTGCGACCTTCGCAAAGTCGTTGGTGAGGTCGCTTCCGACTTTCTGTGTGAGCGAATCCTTTCCGTGCAGTTCCGGGTACTTCGCTTCAAGAACCTCCATTTCCTTGAGGCCAAAGTCAAAATCCTGGTCGCTCATGGGGGAGACGCCTTCCTTGTAGTAAAGGCGGCTTGCTTCTTCTAGCTGTTTTTTTAGCTCGAAATATCTGGAAAAGTCTTCTGATCTTTTATCGTCCATTTTTCCCTAGCCTCTAAATCCTAGCCTCTAGATCCTAGATCCTAGCCCCTAGCTCCTAGCCTCTACTCTCTAATTCTTAAATGTCCACACAATGCCGTAGGCGAAGCGCAGTCCCTCGGGGGTGTAGCCGGATTCCGGCATGTAGATGCTGTGGTTGAAGTTCTCGATGCGGTTGTAGAGCTCAAAGGAGAGAATCTGCATGCGGGCTTCGAAATCCAGGGCCAGGTAGTGCTTCATCAGCTCCAGTTCGGGTTCGCCAAACTCGTTGATGGTGCAGTCGTAACGGTGGTCGAACCATTGCCAGTCTACGCGGACGCTTACCCCCAGACGGTCACTGACAAAACGGTTCTGCCAGTGGATGCTCCCCTTGTAGTAAAGTTCAGGCGTGTCGATAAGCTTGTATTTCCGGTCTAGCACCTGGCCCCGTTCCAGGTAGAATTTCCAGTTGCCTAGGCGAAATCCCGTCTGTAGCATCCAATCCCAAGTCTCCGCCTTTTTCAGGTTGACCCACTGGAACGCACTCTCTACGGATTCCAGGTTTTCGGTAACCCAGCGCTGCCTGATGGGGCTTTTCACCTTTTCGTGGCGGATGCCAATTCCATAAAAGACTTCCCGGGAATACCAGCCAATGTTGACCGTCTTGCGTTTCCGTTTTTCGTAGTTCAGGTTTTCGTTGGGGAAGGCGACACGGCCCACTTCCATAAAGGCCAGCTGGTTCATGTCGGGGAACTTGTTGTCTCTGCGGATAGAGCCGTTGACGCGGAAATGGAAGGGAAGCATCAGGGTGGCGTCTGCGGAGTAGGCTTTGGCGTAGTCCTCGTCGTCGGTGATGGAACTGTTCCGCTGGAGGCCCGCCTGGGTGCGGAAAAGCAGGATTCCCAAGGTGTCCGAAAGTTCCAGGTAGCCTACCTCGCGGTCCTGCAGGTGCTGCTTGCGGTATTCCTCGAAATATTCGTAGCCGTCCAAAAATTCATACTGGAACTTGAGGGCCGGATTGAACAGCGTGTTGTAGCGGATGCCGAAATCTCCCAGCAGGGTCTCGTAGGTGTATTCCCTCAGGGTGTCGTAGTAGAGACTGTCGGTATGCTGGATGTCCAGCGTGTCTGTCCAGGTGGTGTCGCCCCGGTACAGGTGGGGCAGGGAATCCTCTTCGATTTCGTGAGTGCCGGAATAGACATCGGCGCTGAAAATCAGGTTCTTGATGGGGTAGAGTTCAAAACCTGCGCCATAGCCGCGGCTTTCGATGGAAATGCCGTAGGGGTCTGTCTGGAAGGTGCGCTTGGCCTTGTCCAGGGTGTCAAGGATTACCTTGTGGGTGGAATTGTCGGCATTGTAAAGGTCCATGTAGTTCATCTTCACAAAAGCCTTGCCGAATCCGAAACGCCAGGTCAGCATGGGCTGCACGTGGATGCTGTTCATGGCTATGTTCCTGCCACCGAAGGGGATAGAGGTGGAGTCGCGGCCCATGGAGAAATAGGGGGAGTGGGTCACGTTCTGGTACTCATATTCCTTGCTGTTCTTGTTGGAACGGCTTTGAATTCCAAAGTCCAGGGCCACCGAGTCGGTGATGATGCGCCTGAAATCCAGCCGCAGGGCGTTGCCGTCAAAGGGCCCCCGTTCCCAGGCCAGGTCAGTGACGGGGGTATCTACAGGAATCCCGTGCCGCTCTTCGGTAAGGATTCCGTTTTCGCCGTTCAGGGTCAGGGTGGAGCCGTCGTAGCCAAGCCTTGTTGTGTAGAGTCCCGCCAGTTTGCTGGGGAAACGTCTGCTTACGCTTCCCATGCCAAAGGCCGTGGGGTTCAGTTCCGGGTTCCCGAGAATCGATGTCCCAAGCACCCATTCCGCCTTCTGGCCGGATACGTCGTAGGTCCGTTCCATCAGTTCCCGGAGGGCGATGACCCAGCGGCCCGCGTCGTTTTCACGGACGGCCGGATCCGGGCTGTCGGGGGAGTCCCACAGGGTGTCCTGAGGGCTCGGCTGGGTGTAGGCGCGGGGCGTCAGGGGCTCGCCAAATACGGTCCAGACCATCGACAGGACTGCAAGCAGGCTTATGTGTAGTTTAAATAATTTCACGAAAAAAGCAAATTCCCTATACTACGACCATCTCACTACACATTTCACACTCCACATCCCGCACATCACAACTCATAACTCACAACCCACACTTCTCTAGAACCATTCCGCTCTGGATTTTTCACGCCTTTCGCGGAGGGCCTGCACTACGGAGTAGGGCATTTTCATGCAGCCGGGCATGTAGTTGCTGCTTTCGGTATGAAAGTCCGAACCGCCGGTGCCCACCAGCCCGAACTTCTGGGCCATTTCCTTGTATTTGCGGCCCACGGCGCCCTTTTGGGCGGGGCTATAGACTTCTATCCCCTGGATTCCCCATTCCACCATGTTCTCGATGAACTCATCGCTGAGGCCTGACTTGTAGGGGTGGGCGAGCACCGCGATGCCTCCGGCGTTTTCGATGAGGCGGATGGTCTGTTGCGGGTTCAGTCCCTTCTTTTCCACAAAGGCCACACAGCCGTCCCCGAGGTATTTGGTGAAGGCTTCTGCGAAGTTGGAAATGTATTCTTCATCCACCAGGGACATGGCAATGTGGGGCCGACCGATAACCTTTCCCTTGCAGTAGGAATTCACCTTTTCGAAGGTGATGTCGATTCCCAGGGCGTTCAGCTTCTTGATGATGGCCTTTGCGCGGGTTATCCTCTGCTTGGTAAAGTCCTCCATCTCCATGTTCAGGGCCAGGTTGGTGGGGTCGCAGAAATACCCCAAGATATGGATGTCCTTGCCCTGCCATACCGCTGAAATCTCAATGCCGGGGATGATTTCCAGCCCGATATCCTTGGCGGGCCCCTCGGCCAGCTTGTAGCTGTCCAGATTGTCGTGGTCGGTGATGGAAATACACCGGAGCCCCCTGCGCTTGCAGAGGGTCAGCAGTTCTTCGACAGAGAGGCTGCCGTCAGAAAGGCGGGTGTGCAAATGCAGATCCGCGTAGCCGCCGTTCTCTATCTTGCTTCCTGAACCCTTGTACATCAGGTCACTCCGTAATACTTGGAGATGAGGGCCGCTTCCGATGATTGGTCGGGGTGGAGGCTCAGGTTCAAGAAGGGGTAAAGGGACTCGCTGTTGAAGCCGATACGGCACTGGGCTCCGCTTTTTTTGGCCAGGTAAAGTCTCGGCAAGAAGGGCTCGTCCAGGTAGATGCAAACTTCGGGCTCGTAAGCCTCGATTTTTGCAAGGATTCCCTCGAAAACGGGTTCGCCGAAACGGCATTCCAGGTCGCTAAAGTAGAAGGCGTGGCTCCGCTTGGCCGAAATCAGGGCCTGCAGGCTCTCGTGGGCGCAAAACTGCACGTTGTTGAACCATTCCTTGGGCATGGGGCTTAAGAAAGCCACTGCGTCCTCGAACTTTCGGGGCAAAAACACCAGGGTCTTGGGGTGGTTCTTCAAAATGTCCGGAAAACTGAAGGCTCCGGAATCTTCGCCCGCCTGTTTCAGGAACCACCGACGGAGCGACTCGCTGCTGGCGAATCGCTTGAAAAAGTACTTAAACCGATCGGCAAAGTAAGGCGAAGGTTTCAAAGGGTCTCCAAAATTATAGTCTCACAAAATATATAAATTTGGGCAGATGGCGAAGCAGAAATTCTATGCGATAAAGGCGCCAGACGGCGGAAAAATCGTGCTTTCTTGGGAAGAATGCCAGGAACTCACCCATGGCGTCAAGGGCGTGCTTTTTCGCGCTTTTCCAACGCGGCAAGAGGCGGCGAACTGGCTGAACGGCGTTTCCGCTCCTGCCCCCAAGGGACTCCGCATCTACGTGGACGGTTCTTTTTTGGAAGGCTACCCCAAGGCGGGCTGGGGCTTTATCGTTGTGGAAAACGATCAAGAAGTTGCACATGGCTCCGGAGTGACCGTGTTCGATGCCGAAAGCCGCAATATCGACGGCGAAGTCATGGCGAGCTACCAGGCCATGCGCTGGCTGGAGGCCAACGACCGCACCGCCGTCATCTGCCACGACTACGAAGGTGTGGCACGATGGGCCAAGGGGGAGTGGAAGGCCAAAAGTTCCATCGCCAAGAAATACGTGGAGGCCTGCCGCCCGCTAGTCCATCGGGTGAGTTTCGAGAAGGTGGCTGCCCATACGGGCGTCAAGTGGAACGAGGCGGTGGATCAGCTGGCCAAGAACGCCATCGCCCGCGCGAAAAAGGCCGAGGGTGCTACGCAGGCGGCAAAAGTCCCGCCGAGAAACCTGCTGGACGAACGCCTGAACGAAGGTCAGAATGCCGCCCAGGCCGCACAGGTCAAACCATCGGAATCGCCTGATTCGTCACTGGCTGCAAAACCCCTGCCAGAACCTCTAAAAGACCCGAAAACGGGACAGATGAGCTTGCCGCTGTAATCAAGCACTCTCGTGCTTGCTCATGCAGTGCAGGCTTCCGCCCTCTTCGATGACGGTGCGGCAGTCCAGCCCGATAATCTTTCTCTTGGGATAGACCTTGCGGAAATATTCTTCGGCCACCTTGTCGGCGGCACACCTGTATTTAGGATAAATTAACCCGCCGTTCACATAGATGAAATTCATGTAGCTGGCCGGGAGAATCTGACCATCGGGCAACTTGCGCTGGGGCGGCAGCGGGATGGTGTCCACTTTGGCTTTTTTGCCGTAGTGGAGCTTCAGGAATTCCAAAATGGCGGCGCGGGCCTCTTCCAGGTATTTGCCGTTGGCGCTCCTCGGGCTTGCCGCCGGAATGACCACCCGGTCTTTAGCCACGAAGCGGGCCACGTTGTCGATGTGGCCGTCGGTGTGGTCGCCTACAAGTCCCTTGGGGAGCACCAGCAGGGCCTTGAGCCCTAGCATCTCGCAGATGGCCTTGATGACCTTCGAAAGGTCTTCCACCTTGTTGCGGTTCTTGCCCACGAGGCAATCCAAGGTGGTCATGCCGAGACCGTCGCCGTTCACCTCGATGGCGCCTCCCTCGAAAATGTAGGGGACGCTCACACCATTCTTGTATTCCAGAAGGTCTGCGATGCGCCCGGGAATCTGGTTGTCATTTTTCCATGGAGGGAACTTCGCGCCCCAGGCGTTAAAGACCGTCTCGGAAACCACAGTTTCCTTGCCTTTTTTCACGAAGAAGGGGCCGTAGTCCCGAATCCAGATGTCGTCGGTCTTGACCATGAAAAAACTGGCGGGATAAGGCCTGTCGGCCACGGCGAATTTTTCGTCCAAGGTCAAAAATTTCTTGTTCGGCACCAGCACGTTTACCGGCTGGAACTCGCTGATGGTGCGGATCAGCTCCACGTAGAACTTGCGGATTTTGACGCCACGTTCTCCGTGCCAGTTCAGTTTATTGTGGGGGAAGGCAAGCCAGGTGGCTTCCTGTTCTTCCCATTCTGCGGGGTAGCGGTAAAGTGCTTTTGTCATGGTCTAAATCCTTGTATTGCCCCAAATATAGGTAAAGGTTAAATCATTCCGTAGAAACGTTCAATTGTGCGGCGTTAATAATAGACTTTATGAAAATCATATACTCGCCAACGCTCCTAAGTGTATCCAAAGCGTATCCAAAAATTTTTGATTTGTAAAAACATTTGTAAAAATGATGAAAATTAAACAAAAATGGATTTTTTTGTATCAAAAATATTGACAATTGAGATGCAGTAGCATAGATTTGTAGGTATGAATTCCATCTTGATGTACCAAGACTATAGGCGCTTTTTGCGGGATTATTACGACCTGAAAAAACGGACCTCCGCATTCTCCTGGCGCGACTACTCGCGGATGTCGGGTTTTGTTTCGCCGGTATTCATGCAGAGGGTTTGCGAGGGCAAGGCAAACCTTGGAAAAAAAGCCACCGTCAAGGTGGCGGACGCCTTCAAGTTTGTCGGCATGGAGCGCGACTACTTCTTCAACATGGTGACCTACGCCCAGGCCAAGACCGATGAAAGAAAACGCTACGCTTACGCCGAGATGCAATCCATTGCAGACGCAAACAAGGTGAGTCTTATCGGTGCAGAGGCATACAAGTATTACGATTCCTGGGTTCACCCGGTGGTGCGTGAACTGGCCTCCGCCATGCCGGGAAAGTTGCCCAAAGAGATTGCGGACAAGTGTGTCCACAAGGTTTCCGCCAAGGAGGTGGGGGACTCCATCAAGTTCCAGGTGGATTCGGGAATCCTCAAGAAGGCTGGGGAGGGCGCCTATTCGCAGACGGATAAGTTGCTTGCCGGTGATACCCAGTCCATTTCTTTGGCAGTGCGCTCCATGAACAAGCAGATGGCAGTCTTTGCCGTCGACGCCATTGACCGCTTTTCGGTAGAGGAACGCTTTGTCTCCGGGATTACCATGGGCGTGTCAAGCGAGGCATACGGCAAGATTGTTAAAGTCCTGCGGAAATGTCGCGAACAGGTTCAAGATATCATCTTGAAAGACGACAAGGTAGAACGGGTGCTGCGGCTGAACTTGCAACTGTTCCCCCTGACTGAAAAATTGGGAGACGCCTTCGATGAAAAATAGGGTGTCTGGATACATTGCCTTTTTGCTTGCGTTATGTGGCCTGCTGTTGGGCGTTGTTGCCTGCTCGGAAACTTCCACTGCGGGCGGCACCACAGATGAGAACGCCGTTACCGAAGTATCTGCCGATGAAAAGGCGATTATGGAAAGCAAGGTGGATTCCATCAAAATTTTGGTCCAGGTCGAGCCTGCTGATATTGGTGATTATGAAATCGATTCCACAGACCATTGGTACGAAGTCAAATTCTCCGATGTAGGCGAGGACTATTTCACTATCGAAGAATACGACCCAATCTTTGCCTGCTATGTCCGTGTCCATCGACAAGACTTTGGTGTGCAATTCATTAAAAGTGTAGTGAATGTCGGAGAATATCTGCAGACCTTCTTTATGACGGCAAGTGAGGATGGCGTTACTTACCACACGAAATTGGACAACTACTACAATGAGACGAGTTGCGAGAAGGACCTTGCGGATTTTGAGCGTTCATGCGAAAGTGGTGGCGGGACCCTGTATTGCCATTTTGTAGACTGCAAGACCGGAGAACTGCATTTGACCTGTTCCACCTTCAAGGGTCACTTGTCGGATAGCGTGGCAAACATTTTGGACACTAACGCACAAAAAATGAAACAATGGTGTATGGAGGGTAAGTAAGATGAAAAAATTATTACTTGGCAGTGTGCTTGCCTTGTCGTTCTCGTTGCTTTCCTGCAATGATAATAGTTCCAGCGGACCCGACAAAAAAGAGGGTGGCGGAATTGAAGTTCCCTGTAATGCAGAAAATGAGGGCGAAGTAGTCAACCCCGCCGACAGCGACAAGGAATACGTCTGCAAAGATAGCGCATGGACTGCTCTTGACTCCTCTCGTCATTGCGAGGACTGTAAGGACGAAACAATCGCTATCAGCAGTTCTTCCTCTAATAACAATGTCGTTTTGAGCGCAGAATCTAGCAGCAGTATCATTACGAGTGAAAGTGATGAATCTAGTAGCAGTGTCATTGCGAGTGAAACGAAGCAATCTAGTTCCGAACAATCTACAGAATCTAGCAACAATAATGTTGGTGATTCTTCCTCTTCTGTTGAAACGACAGAGGACGAATCCTCAAGTTCAGAAGAAACGGAAGAATCGAGCAGTAGCGAAGAAACATCGATGTTCCTTTGTGATGACGGCGTGACTTATGTCCTTGACTTGGCAAATTGTGAAGTTGAATCTTCAAGTTCAGAGGATGCCGGGGAATCAAGTAGCAGCGAAATGACAACGCCGTCTAGTTCTGAAAATGTAGAAGAATCTTCGAGTTCTGAAGAAATCGTAGAATCTAGCAGTAGTGAGATAAACACAGTTAGTTCATCGTCATTAAATAGCATTTATGATGCAACTAATAATACTCTAACTGATTTACGAGATGGGCAGGTTTACAAAACGGTAACAATAGGCACACAGGTATGGATGGCGCAAAATTTGAACTATCTTCCTGAAGACACCGTAGGGACTTTTTGGGCTGGTCGCTCCGTATGTGGTGGTGGAGAATATCAGTCTTTTGAAGAAGGTGATTGTTCTGAATATGGAAGATTGTATGAAAAACATATAAATGCGTATGATGGTTTTAATCAAAATATATGTCCTGAGGGATGGAATGTTCCAACAAAGAAACAATGGGATTTACTAATTAGTTCAGTTGGTGGCGAATCTGTAGCGGGTTCTGCCCTGAAATCCAACGAGAAATCTTATTGGTCTGATGATAACCTTTTAAATGAATACAAGTTTTCTGCTATTCCATCAGGATATTTTAGTGAATTGGTAGGATTTAATCGTAGACACAAAGAGCCCCTGGCTGTATTCACTGTACATAGTCTCACATCATATGAAGGCAATGGTATTGACATTTCTGATACGACAGACAAAATTAAATACACTGTATACGGATCTACTTTTTCTATGGCAATTCGATGCATTAAGGAGAATTAAGAAAGGAAAAGAATATGACCGATATTGATCAAACCGATGATTTGGAAAATGGTGCTATTGCAACACCTGCGAACTCTTTTAGAGGGGGCAAGGTATATAATTTGGCGAAAAAATTATTTGTTTTGCCGATGGTCTTGCTTCTTGCCTGTTCCGACGACAATTCCGCCTCTGCGACTGCGGATCCACAAACACCGACATCTTCGGAGTCTACCGGCATATCTTCGTCAAGTGAAAATCCTGGCCAAACAATTGAGAGTTCCGATGAATTTATGATTGTCCCGGAAACGCCGCCCGATTCTGTTCGCGAAGAAATTGAGGCCGCAATGCGCGTTGAATGGCTGAACAACCAAATCAGTCATCTGAATAATGCGAATGAATGCTCTTCCATTGAAGGTGTCACTGAAGAGGAAATATCCTACTGCAAGACAAGGTTCTGCAATCTTTACCCCGAAATCTGGCAAGGCTGCGAAGAATAAAAAAGAGACCTCCAGCGGTGATTCTTACCGGGTTATGATTACGCGCCATTCTCCGTTCTCTGTTCGGACAATGTAGCCCTTATCCATCATGGATTTTAGTTGTCTTTGTATGGCAGACATGTTTATGCCAATGTTCTCCTTGATTTGGGCGTAGGTTATGTCCGGGTTATCAGAGAGTAATTCCAGAATCTTGCTGGAATTTTCAGTGCGAAAATGCACTTGCTCTCCATCAAACCACCAGACTCCGGGACCTTGCTCCTTGACAAATTGTACGTTGAATATGATTTCGTTGGCGTACATTTTTCGGAAGTAGTTTCGGAAAGGGCGGATTTGCGTTAGTGTCGCCCGAGCTCCATCGGATGGAGCGGGCCCTACATCTAAATCAGTTTCGTGAAGTGCTTCGAGATAATCGTTCTTTTGACGGCTGCGTACTACGAGCAGCGGGTAACCATGCTTTGCAAGGATATAGTTGACCATCAGTCGGGCAATTCTTCCGTTTCCGTCTTCAAATGGATGGATTCGAATATACCGATAATGGAATAGGGCGGCAAGGTCTACCGGCGATAGTTTTTCTTCCCGTTCACTCAGGTTGTACCAGTCTACTAAATCGCTCATCAGTGAGGGGGTTTCCTCGGGCGAAGCGTAAGTGAATATGTCCCCATAGCGGGTGACAACGCTGTTCGGCCTTGTCTTGTACTGGCCTGCGTGAATTGTGTAGGATGATGCGTTTCCGTCGGGACGAATGTAGTGGACTTGGTAATCTTCGCGAAGTAGAGTCCTGTGCAATTGCCGTATAAAGTTTTGGGTAAGGGGAAAATTTTTTTCCTGCGATTCTGCCAGAGATAGCTTTAGACAGACGTCGCTTGCCTTCATCTCTTCGCAATCTTTTAACTTGGCCGTTCCGCTTACCTTTCCGAAGAAGAGCAGAAGTTCCGTCTGCCCGTAGGTGAGGGTGTTGCCCTCGATGTGGTTGCTGTTGTAGTTGAAATCGATTGTAAACCGCTTGTTCAGACGATGCCTGTCATACTCGCTGAGGGGCTGCAGCGAATTCCATGATTCCAGGGCTTCTTCGAGGTTTTTCGATTTCATGACCTTAATATAATAAAATTTCATATAAAAAGTGGTATTGTACCACTTTTTATGCGTTTTTTGTTGTTTTTTGTGTGCAAAAATGACCGTAAAGGTGGTATTATACCACTTTTACGGCCAAAAATGCGTTGTCTTAAGGCTTATTCGCCCCAAATCTTTAAAATATCGCCATAGAGATCGATGCGGCGGTCGCGGAAATGCGGCCACCAGCGGCGATTCTCTTCGGTTTCGGCCAGGTCGATTTCTACGGTAGAGACTCCGAGGAAATCGGGCGAGCATTTTTCCAGAATGTAGCCGTCGGGTGCGGCGGCAAAGCTGGTGCCCCAGAACGTGAGGTGGCCTTCGGTGCCGCCACGGTTCGCCGCAATCACGAAGGTGCGGTTTGCAATGGCGTGGCCCCGCATGACGGTGGTCCAGCTGTCCTGCTGGCGCGGGTAGATTTCCTTGGGCTCGCTGTCCATCCAGCCGATGGCGGTGGGGTAGATGAGCACGTCTGCGCCCTTGAGGCTCATGATGCGGGCGGCTTCCGGGAACCATTGGTCCCAACAGATGAGCACGCCGAGCGTACCTGCAGATGTCTTGATGGGCTCGAAACCCGTGTCGCCTGGGATGAAGTAGTATTTCTCGTAGAAGGCCGGATCGTCGGGAATGTGGCTCTTGCGGTAGAGCCCCGCGATGCTGCCGTCCCGCTCGAACACGAAGGCGGAATTGTGGTAGATGCCCCGGGCCCGCTTCTCGAAGAACGGGAACACCACCACGGCGTTCAGTTCTTTGGCGATGCCCTGCCACTGCGCTACCAGCGGGTGGTCCTTTTCGATGGCGAGGTCAAAGAAGTCCGCGTTTTCCTCGAAGGGGAAGTAGGGAGTATGGAAAAGTTCCGGCAGAACCACCAGGTCGTAACCCTTGCCCTTGAGGGCGCGGGCCTGTTCCACGTACCAGGCGTTGTTGCTGTCGAAATCGCCTGTCCACTTGCCTTGCAAAGTTGCGACCTTAATCTTGCTCATAAGTCATCCCCGCGATTCTTGTTGTCATCCCCGCGTAGGCGGGGATCTCCCTTACTTCTCGAAATACTCCTTCGCCTTCTTCACAACGTCTTCTACCTTGACCATGGAGAATTCCTTTTCGTTACGGAACTTCCATTCGACTTCGCCGTTCGCAAGTCCCTTCTTGCCGATGGCGATACGCACCGGAGAACCCCAGAGGTCGGCGTCCTTGAACTTCACGCCCGGACGTTCGTCGCGGTCATCCACGAGCACGTCGATGCCGGCAGCTTCGAGTTCCTTTTCGAACTTCTCGGCGAGTTCCACGAGTTCGGCTTCTTTGCCGATGGGGACGATTTCCACCTGGAAGGGCGCGATGGACTTGGGCCAAATCGGTCCGAAGTCGTCGTGGCTGTTTTCCACGACGGATGCCATCAGGCGGCCCACGCCGATGCCGTAGCAGCCCATGATGGCCGGTGCGGTGGTCTTTTCGGCGGTGAGGAACTTCGCGCCCATGGATTCGGAGAACTTGGTGCCCAGCTTGAAGATGTTGCCCATTTCGATACCGCGAGTCTCGGTGAGGAGTTCGCCGCAGCAGGGGCACTTGCAGACTTCGGATGCTTCGGCGATGTCCGCCACTTCGAACTTCGGGAAGTCGCGCTTCGGGTTGCAATGCTTGAAGTGGAAGCCTTCTTCGTTAGCGCCCGTCACGAGGTCGAAGGAATCGGCAATGGCTTCATCGACGATGACGCGCGTATCGTGAGAATTAATCGGGGACGCAAATCCCGGAACCATGCCGCATGCCTTGATGAGGCTGTCTTCGGCCGGGTAGAGTTCCTTCGCCTTCAGGAGGTTGTGGAGCTTGATTTCGGAAACGTCGAGGTTGCCCGGAACCACCACCGTGATGAGCTTGCCTTCGAAGTCGAAGAACACGCACTTGGCGGTGGATTCGGCCGGGACGTTCAGGAACTTGGTGAGTTCGTCGATGCTTGCGCAGTGCGGAGTTTCGACCTTTTCGAGCGTTGCGTTTTCGTCGCCCTTGAACGGCACGCGCTGGAACTTGGCGATTTCGCGGTTCGCCTGGTAGCCGCACTTCTTACAAAGAATCAGGTAGTCTTCGCCGTTGGGAGTGTCGAGCATGAATTCGTGAGCGACCTTGCCGCCCATAATGCCGGTATCGCTCTGCACCACCACCGGTTCAATGCCCACGCGACGGTAGATGCGCAGGTAGGCGTCGTATTCTTCCTGATAGTGACGGTCGAGGTCTTCCTGGCTGGTATGGAAGCTGTAGGCATCCTTCATCAGGAATTCGCGGACGCGGATAAGACCGCCGCGGGCACGGGCTTCGTCACGGTACTTGGTCTTGAACTGGTAGAGCATCACCGGCAGCTGCTTGTAGCTGTTGAGCACGTAGCGCACGAGGTCGGTCATGGCCTCTTCGTGCGTCATGGCGAGCACCATGTTATGGTTGTTGCGGTCCTTGAAGCGCAGGAGTTCTTCGCCAATAGCCTGGTAACGGCCAGATTCGCTCCAGAGTTCAGCAGTCTGCACCACCGGCAGGTCCACTTCGATACCGCCAATCTTGTTCATTTCTTCGCGGATGATGTTCACGATCTTCTGGATCACGCGGAAACCCATGGGCATCATGGAATAGATACCGGTAGAAACGGGCTTGATGTAGCCGCCGCGCATCAGGAAGATGTGGCTGGGCATGGTGGCATCGCTCGGCGTTTCGCGGAGCGTCACATAAAAGTACTTGGAGAGTTTCATGGTCTTTCCTTTATAGACAAAATCAGCGGGGCTTGAAAAATCCCTATCGTGGGCGTAAAAATAGTAAATGGGTGGCTTGTTTTCCGCTTTTTTGCTAAATTTGGCATTGAGAAATGGCGTTTTGCCAATTTTAGTCTAAAAGAGGTTGATAAAGATGAAGTCCAAATATTTTGCTCTTGGTGCATGTGCCTTGGCTCTGACCGCCTGCGATATGCTGGGTGGCCCCAAGCAGGTCACTATCGGTCCCAATTCCACGGACGAACAGAAATTCGCCTATATGTTGGGTGCCCAGTTCGGTGGCCAGAACTTTACCATGATTCCCCGCCAGGTTGGTGCTGAACTTTACGAAGACGAAGTGGTCCAGGGTATTTACGATAACATCAAGGCAGAAAAGGATACCACGTTCAAGATGCAGGTACCGGCCGATTCTATGCAGGCCGTTGGCGCCCGTTTCTCGGCAAAGGCCCGTGAACGCATGGAAAAGATGAAACCCGACAGTGCCGCTATTGCAAACATCAATGGCGACCACCTGAAGATGCAGGCCTACATGGATTCCATGTCCAAGGCAATGCCTGTGGAATCCGCTCCCATGCCCACCAAGGCCCCCGTGACTCTGGGTGAGAATGCCAGCGACAACCAGAAGTTTTCTTATATGATCGGTGTGCAGTTTGGTGCTCAGTTCCAGTCTATCGGTAAGCAGTTCAATACGGAATTCGATGCTGACTACTTTGTGCTGGGCGTCCGTGAATCTGCCGCCAAGGTCCGCGACACCACTAAGGCCTTGACTTTGCCCGAAGATTCCCTGAAGGCCGTGGGTACGCGCTTCAACGAAAAGATGAAGGTCATCCGCGAAGAGGCTATCAAGAAACAGCAAGAAGAACAGAAAAAGTTGGAAGCCGAAGTAGCCGAACTGAAGGGCGAAACCCTTGCTAACGGCATGCCCGCAAAGATCAACTTCAAGGTGAAGGCCACGGGCATTTCTACCAAGGCCGAAAACCTGGAAGCCTACGCTGGCAAGCCCCTGCTGATGTTCTACTTCTCCGCTACCTGCGGACACTGCGCCCATGCCGCACCCCAGCTGGTGGAAATCGCCAAGGAATTTAATCCCAAGGGCCTGACCTCCGTGGCTATCGCAAGCGGTGGAAACAACAAGTCCGGCATCCGTCGTTTCTCTGACGATGCCAAGTTCGAAGGGGCCTTCGACGTGCTGTGGGACGAATCCCGCCAGTTTGGTGAACTTTACAGCGATGGCTACGTTCCTAAGGTTTATCTGGTGAACCCCGACGGTTCTTACAAGCTTTACGCCGCCTTCGAGCGCGAGAAGGAAGACCTGAAGAAGGAGATCGCCGAACTTCTGAACGGCAAGCCCGTGGAATGGAAGGTGGAAGCCCCTGCCGTTGACACGGCAAAAGTGGACACTCCTGCTGTCGCACAGCCCGCACCGGCTAAGGCTGATGCTTCGACAGGCTCAGCAACCGCGAAACCTGCAGAAGCTAAGCCTGCTGAAGCAAAGCCCGCCGCAAAGTAACAGGTTCTGAGCTCGGGCTTCGCCCTTTGGGGATTTGGGTGTGAGAACTTTGGATAGTAAAGTTTTTTCACCCTAAGCCTCGTTGCTCAAAGCGAGCTTGCGAGCGACCTCATACCTCATAGCTCCTTATGTCTTTAGTCGCATCTTTTGACGTCGTTGTCGTCGGTGGCGGCCATGCCGGCATCGAGGCGACTCATGCCGCCTGGAAACTGGGCGTCAAGACCGCCATGCTCACCATGGACATAAACGCCATCGGTCGCATGAGCTGTAACCCTGCCGTCGGCGGGGTGGCCAAAGGTCAAATCGTTCGCGACATCGACGCTCTCGGCGGCCTGATGGGGCTACTTACCGACAAGGCGGGAATCCAGTTCCGCATGCTGAACATGAGCAAGGGACCAGCCGTTTGGGGCCCTCGTGCTCAGTGCGACATGAACTATTACAGCGAAGTGGCACGGGATGTGATTACGGGTCTTCCTGGCCTTTCTGTAATCCAGGGGGAACTTGCCGCTTTTGAGCGGATGCCCGACGGTGGGCTGGAACTGACCCTCTTGAACGGCGAACGATACGTGACCCGCTCCCTGGTGATTACCAGCGGCACCTTCCTTGCCTCCAAGATGTTCACCGGGCTAGAAACCAGCATCGGTGGGCGAGTAGGGGAGCCCAGCGCCGACAAGCTTTCGGAATGCCTCGCCCGGAACGGGATACGCCTCCGCAGGCTAAAGACCGGCACGCCCAGCCGCCTGGACCCGGATACCATCGACTTTGACGAATGCGAAGTCCAGCGTGGGGACGAATTCCCCTGGCCCATGAGCGACCGCCACCTGGCAGGAACGGTTCCCGGTCGCGACGAAAATTACTTCTGGGGTGACCCGAAAAACAAGTTTATCCGTAACGACTGCGTCTGCTGGATTACCCGCACCAACATCAAGACCCACGACATCTTGAGGAGCGGTTTCAAGGACAGCCCCATGTTCAGCGGGCGCATCCACGGCAAGGGCCCGCGGTATTGCCCCAGCATCGAAGACAAGATCAACCGATTTGGCGACCGGGACGGTCACCAGCTTTTCTTGGAACCGGAACGGGCGGACATCGGCCGCGTGTATATCAACGGCTTCAGTTCTAGCCTTCCGGCGGATATCCAGCTCGCTGCCATCCACACAATACCGGGGCTTACCCGCGCC
>JAFVTX010000021.1 GCA_017503015.1 Fibrobacter sp.
ACCCTATGGTAAAAGCACCACAATCGTCCTCAGTTAGAAACTGATAAAATGGATCCGTATGAGCTATAATGACATCATATCGACCGGCTATTAATGATTTTCGGAGGCCTTTCAGATGCGTCGGAACACGAACGGCCTGCACCCCTGAACAGAGTAATGCCCGATCCAATTCACACGCATACAAATCTATTTCAAAACCAGCATCCACCAAAAAAGGGAGCTGCGAAGATATTACCCTTGCAACACCAAATTCAGCACAGTATACCGATGTCAAAATCGCAATTCGCATTTTTCTTCAATCTCTTCACCTATACCCGACGTTATCAAGGGCAGTTCGTCCGTTTTTCTGCGTACATCCATGCCACAAAACCAACAAAAAAACAATATCATATATATCCACAGCCAAAACAACCCTCGCTTAAACCCTTCTACAAACCACCACCAACCAATGTAATATAAAAACAACGAATAAAAGATTATGTTCCGGGGAGTAGCAAATCGACTCATTCTTTCGTACAAATAGCACATAAAAAAAGAAACAAAAAACGGAAACCATACTGTTCCAACAACGCCCCAATCTTTATAAACCTCCCACAAATAACCGGTCGTATTAAATCCAGGCACTTTTTGGACGCTCTTATTAAACATATTATCCCAACCCATCATATCCCTTATCGCCATCGGGAAACGCGTATATTCAAACATCCCATATAAGGCGTCTATACCCATCGTAAACGGGTGAATCATCCGATCCGTTGGCGGATTAATGGCATAATCCAAATTCCAATAGTTATTGGCTATATATTTGTAAGGCATCAACACAATTTGGCGAGATGTCATTCCCTTTATAGAATTGGCACCATATTGCGATCGAAATTGGGCCACAAAAACGAAAAATACCGCCACCAAAACCATTGCTACAACAATGTACTTGACGTTTATTCTCTTTTTCACATAATTATAAATGATTATGGACCATCCTAAGCATAAAAGTACAGTCGAACGATTCGGATAGCACATAAACGCTATCAAGGGCGTTAACACGGCGCACACTCTTGACACGTTGCGAATCCACCTATACGGATTCAAGTTTTTGAACGAAGCCAGAACAAAATAGCAGGTAACAAGAGGAGCTGTTGATTCCAAAATGGGGAAATACCCATAATCAATGTCCGGAGAAACCCAATGACTCGGATCTGACGAAAAAACGATTAAACCACCCGCAACAAAACTTATTCCAGCAACACCACATAAAAAAAACAACAATAAAAAAATAGAGCAGATAAAATGCTTTTTCCAGGAATAGCTATCTAAATGCAAATTCAAAACTTTTTTTACGCTCATAGAGCTATTTTGTGAAGGAGCAAGACAATAATACGTTAGTGCCCCCATCGCAAACGAAACCATTGCCCCCATCCAAACACACCAAGTTAAGGGCTGAAAATCAGTCATTTGCGGCACGACTTTTAAATAGGCAATACCCAAAGTCAAGCATTGCGTGAACACATATATGACTACCGGATGAAAAAAATCTTTTTTACACATCCATGTGTAAAAAAGACAAAAAGCAACCACAAGAAAACATGTCGCGCTTACTGGATTTTGATCAATAAAATCAATCATTTATCAAAGCCTGATGGCAGATTTTAGTTTTTGGATTTCTTGTGCTAAAATCGAGTTTTTTGATTCTTGCTTCAATTTTTCTAAAAGTGTGCTCACAACCAACGCCATCAGGGACGATATCATCATTGTAAATAAGAGCATCAAACCACGCTTGGGAAACACTTTCTTATCATTTTCCCATGGGGGCTCCAAAATATGCAAATTGGTCAGCATTTTTGATTCCGCCAGCCGCATTTCTTCACTTTGTGCCATCAGCATCTGGTACATAGCTTCAAGAACCTTTATTTCCGACTTATACTGCATATATTCTGCCGCAAGCTCAGAAGATTTTTTCAACGAAACAATACCAACCTCTCCATTTTTCCCGCTCAACGTGCCATTAAGCGCTTTATTTACGCCCTCATAACGTTTATGCAACTGCTCATAACGCTTGCTATTCTCTCCTCGATCATCTCTTTCATATTCCATTTCCAAAGAAAGATCTTCCCGCTTGGCTTGCAATTCATTTAAATATTTGATGGTAGATTCCATCTGGATTTCGGGATCGTAAAAATTATTATCCGATTGGAATTTTGCAAATTTTTTCAAATGACGATTGAGCTCTTTTGTGCAAGAATCTAAACGTTGCTCTAGATATATTCGAGATTGTCTAGCCCGTGCTGTCTTATAGGCGTTGTATGCCGAATCAGCCTTATCCAGCATAAAATCGACCATTTCTGCAGCCAACCGGTAATCTTTATCCTCGATAGAGACTTGAAACATATTTTCGTCGTTATAGTCAAAACTAAAGTTTTCCCTAAACGTTTTCAACATATCAGCCGCATACTTTCCATCGAACTTGTAATGTTTCACCAAATCAAAATGTTCTATAACCTGCAAATGCAGTTCCCAAGAATTAAAAATTGTCCAGACAACATCTGACTCATTTTCAGTAGATAATTTCAACAAAGAACCAAGCATTCCTCCGGCATTTTTTTCGGACTTGATAAAATTGCCGATTCCGCTTCCGATGGAACCATCACTGCTAGGGGGAGTGATAATTGCAGACGCCTTATAAACAGGATCAATGACCCACATAACAAGAACAAAAACAGCAATAGTAGGAACAGCAATTATCACCGTGCACAGTTTTAAATGCGCAAGAGCATTATTGAGCAATCGCAGCAGCAACTCCAAAAATGTCAAATTTTCTTGCTTTTCCATATATCACTTTTTATTGTTGTTATATGTCACATAAACAATAAGGGCCGAAGAAATGACCGTCAACAATGAAGCCAAAAACAACGTAAAATCCTTGAAGGACTCATAACGGCTTCTAGGAATCTCTATTAAATCGCCGGGTAAAATTTCGTCCTCAGCAACTTTTACTGAAATTTCTTTTGGTTCGCTTCCGCGCCATACCGACACCTGTCCCCAGCTACCCGTTGTAATATTAATTCCCGCCGCTGAAATGTAATCAATGGCATGCCATGTGGGATCATAGGGGAACTTTCCCATAGCCGTGACGGCGCCACCCACATATACAACCATTTCTTGAATAGAAAACTCCACCTCGGTATTGGGAGCCACCTTTGTCAGTTTCATCTCTGACATAGTTATCCATCTGGTCGACTTGCCGGGTTCCCTAACACAAACAGACTTGTAGCCAAGGTTATCCATCCGACTTCCACCAGCGAGGTCAAAATAATCCTGCAAAGTCCGGCCTTCTTGATAAGCGACGCTCGTCCTGGAATCCGGAAAAATCAATACCACGTTATCACCTACAGCAACAAAGGGAACATAAATTCTATCACCTTGTTCTAGCATAATATCAGCACTGAAATCGCCCCGAGACGACATGGCATTGTAATCTATATGCAGTGTGTCATTCCCTCGTATAACCCAAATGTCCTCTCTATTGGCGTTAGATACAAGACCTCCAATTTGCCTAATGAAATAACTCAATCTTGTCTGAGACTCCACTAAATGCTGCCCGACCTGAGATACTGCCCCCATGGCGTTAATCCTGAATTTTTTCAAGGCCGCCAGCTGAACATAACAATATTCCCGCTTATAGCGTCTTGACACCAAGTCCAAAATTAGCTGGCGGGCCTCAGCAAGGGTCTTGCCACCAACATTGACTGCACCACATTCCTCTATAGCGACAGAGCCATCGGGATAAACTTGTACAGTCACATAGTTATTTTCCAACACCAAGTCTAAAAAATCACCTGGTCCCAACACATAGCTGGAATCTACGGATTGGTCGGCATAAGTCGGATTCAAAGCAATTCCACTTCGATTTGACACCGTTGGAGATGAACTTAATCCGAAAGATCGGTCCCTTTCCGTTGCAAAGGACCCCACCGAAAAGAACAAAATTAAAAGTACGCATGTAACTACATGGTGCATAATACATTACTCAAAAAAAAGCTCTAATTAAATATACAAAAAAACACCCCGCTCAGAAAAGCGAGGTGTTTTTAACATTTCTAGAAATTATTCTGCAGCCTTGCTTTCGCCTTCGACCATATTAACGGCTTCGGACTTGGCAGGTTCGGCAGCGCCCTTCTTGGCCTTCACCACGATTTCGTCTTCCACGAGACCCACGAGGGCCATTTCGGAAGCGTCACCGGGGCGGTTGGGGCCGAGCTTCAGCACGCGGGTGTAACCACCGTTGCGGTTTGCATAGCGCGGGCCGATTGTGGCAAACAGATCCTGCAGGACCTTGGGATCCATGATGAAGCGGGCAGCTTCACGACGGGCAGAAAGGTCGCCCTTCTTGGCATAGGTCACCATGCGGTCTACCACGCCACGGACAAGCTTTGCCTTGTGGAGGGTTGTACGCACATAACGCTTGCCCTGTTCAGTTTCCATGCCCTTTCCGATGATAGAAGTGGCAAGGGCGCGGAGGATGGCACGCTTGTGCTGGGCGTTAACGCCGAGTTTCTTGTTTTTTACACCGTGTCTCATTTTTAATCCTTCAAGTATTCATCGACATCCATGCCAAAAGAGAGGCCCATGGCTGTCAACACCTCGTTAAGTTCCACCAAGGACTTCCGACCGAAGTTCTTGTATTTGAGCATATCGTTTTCCTTGTTGCGCACAAGTTCACCGACCGTATGGATGTTGGCCATACGCAGGCAGTTGCTGGAGCGAACAGAGAGTTCCAGTTCATCGACGCGAGTGCGGAGCAGTTCCGCGATGCGCTGGTGTTCTTCGTCCTGGCCTTCAGCACCTTCGGTCACCAGGTCACCTTCGAAGTTGATGAAGATTTCCAGGTGGTCGACGAGAAGCTTGGCAGCGTAGGCCAAGGCATCTTCGGGGTCGATGGAGCCGTCGGTGGTGATTTCCAGTTCCAGACGGTTGTAGTCTGTCTTCTGGCCCACGCGGGTATCGCTGATGTGCATTGCGACTTTCTGCACCGGGTTGAAGTTCGCGTCCGTAGCGATAACGCCAATCGGAGCGTCCTTGTCCTTCAGTTCGTCGGCACGGACAAAACCGCGGCCACTGGAGATCTTCACATCCATGGAAAGCGATGCGTTACCGTTCAGAGTAGCGATATGGACATCGGGGGTCAGAACGACCACGCCCGGGTTTTCCATAAAGGACTTGGCAGTAACTTCGCCGTCGCCGGACACGTCCAGGTGCAAAGTTTCGTCGTGATCGGAAAGGAGCTTCACGCGGATGCTCTTGAGATTCAGGATGATATCGGTGACATCTTCCTTGACACCGGGAATCGTCGAAAATTCCTTCTCGACGCCTTCGATTTTCACGGAGACAATGGCCGCACCTTGCAGGGAGGAAAGGAGCGTGCGACGGAGAGCGTTACCGAGGGTGATACCCCAGCCACGTTCCAAGGCCTCTACGACAAACTTTGCATAGCGGCCGTCTTCGCCGGTTTCCACTTTCTGGAAGCTGCGCGGCATTTGAAGTGATTTCCACATCATTGGCGATACCTCTTTGGATTAGACTCTTCTCTTCTTTTTAGGACGGCAACCGTTGTGAGGAATGCCCGTCACGTCCCGAATAGAGAGGACTTCGAGGCCCGCATTCTTGATAGCGCGGACGGCGGATTCACGACCACCACCGGCGCCCTTGACGCGGACATCCACCTTGCGCATGCCGAGATCGAAAGCCTTGTGGGCAGCGGCTTCGGCAGCGAGCTGGGCGGCAAACGGAGTGCTCTTGCGGGAACCCTTGAAACCGGCATTACCGGGAGAGCCCCAAGCGACCACGTTACCGCGAGCATCGGTGATAGAAACGATTGTGTTGTTGAAGGTGGCGTTGACGCAGGCGATACCCTGGATGTCGATACGCTTCTTGCCCTTCTTGACCTTGACTTCTTCAGCGGCAGCAACCGGAGCTTCGGCAGCGGCAGCAGTTTCCTTAATTTCTTCTTCAGCCACGAGGAATCTCCTTACTTCTTCTTGTTAGCCACAGTTTTCTTGGGGCCCTTGCGGGTACGGGCGTTGGTGCGGGAACGCTGACCGCGGACCGGGAGGCCCTTGCGGTGGCGGATGCCGCGATAGCAGCCGATATCCTGCAAACGCTTAATGTTCAAGGTGATTTCTGCGCGGAGCTGACCTTCCACGGAGTATTCGTCTTCCAAGAGATGACGAATCTTACCTTGTTCTTCTTCGGTGAGGTCATCGCACTTCTTGTTCTTGTCGATGCCCAGCTGAGCACAGACCTTGTTTGCGGTGAACAGACCGACACCATAGATTGCCGTCAGACCGTACTCGACGGTCTTGTTTTTCGGTAAATCGACACCAGCGATACGTGCCATACGATCTCCTTATCCCTGCTTCTGCTTGTGACGGGGGTTCTTCGAACAGATGATACGCAATACACCCTTGCGGCGGATGATCTTGCAGTTTTCACATCTGGGTTTGATGGAGGCTTTGATTTTCATAGGTTTGACCTTTTTTTGAATACCTATTACTTGTAACGGTAAGTGATCCGCCCACGATTGAGGTCGTAGGGGGAAATCTCTACCAACACTTTGTCGTCCGGCAAAATTCGAATGAAATGCCGACGCATCTTTCCTGAAACATGGGCGAGGATCTCGTGACCATTTCCGAGCTGAACACGGAAGAAAGCATTGGGGAGTGCTTCCAACACAACGCCTTCTACTTGTATTCCTTCTTCTTTAGCCACTAGGACGCCATCCTGCCGCGAATGCGGCCATGCTTGAGGAAACCTTCATAGTTCTTGGTATGCAGTTGGGCTTCGAGCTGACGAAGCGTATCCAACGCCACACCGACCACGATCAAGACCGAGGTGCCCCCAATATAGAAACTCATATTGAGTGCGTCTTTCAGGTGAAGCGGTCCCACACTGATTAAAGCGAGGAACAGGGACCCCGGAAGAGAAATTCGGGTCAAAATGTAGTCTATATACTCTGCAGTTTTCTTGCCAGGACGGATTCCCGGAATAAACCCACCACTTCTCTTGAGGTTTTCGGCAATGTCGTTAGGGTTGTACTGGATTGCCGTGTAGAAGTAGGTGAAGAATATAATCAGGAGACCGTAAATCACGCTGTAGGTGATGTGTCCCGGAATGAAAGCGGCAGCGAAAGCCTGCATCGCAGACACGTTCGGGAACCAAGAAGCGATCATGGCCGGAATGAACATGATGCAGCTTGCGAAAATCACGGGAATCACGCCAGCGGTGTTCACCTTGAAGGGCAAATAGCTGGACTGACCACCCATGACCTTGTTTCCGATGGTCCGGCGAGGACTTTGGAGTGGAATGCGACGGTTCGCCTGCTCCACGAAAACGATGAATCCGATAATCACAACCACCACGGCCAAGATAAAGATCTCGATGGCGAGGGGCTGGATACCTTCTTTCAGCATTTCCAGTTCGGCAAGGACGGCTCGCGGGAAGCCGCCGACGATACCGGCGAAGATAATAAGAGAAATACCGTTACCCACACCGTGCGAGGTAATCTGCTCGCCCAGGTACATCACGAAGATGGTACCGGCAGTGAAGGTCAGGGTAGCAAGTAAACGGAAACCGATGTTACCGAGTCCCGAAGAGAAATCATCGGCCAGCACAGAAACGCCAGTTCCTGTGGCGGTGGTCACCTTCAGGGAGGAAAGCCATACCGAAATACCCCATCCCTGCAAGGCGGCAAGGGCCACCGTAAAGTAACGGGTGTATTGGTTCAGCCTGGCGCGACCCTCCTGACCCTCCTTCTGGAGCATCTGGATGGCCGGAATCACGGAGCCCATCAACTGGATAATGATGGACGCACTGATGTAAGGCATGATACCCAGGGCAAAGACCGTCGCTTTCGCGAAGGCACCGCCCGTGAAAGAGTCATACAGGCCGAACAAATTATTCGAGTTACGGAAGAACTCCGCCAGCACGGCAGAATTCACTCCGGGGATGGTGATGTGGGCGCCAATGCGGTAGATGATCAGAATACCCAGCGTAAAAAGCAACTTCTTACGCAGGTCTTCGATCTTGAAGGCATTGACGAACGCATCAATAGCTTTCTTGAGAGCTTCCATTAGACGATCTCGACTTTTCCGCCAGCAGCTTCGATGGCAGCCTTGGCCTTTTCGCTGATGGCGTTAACCTTAACATTGATAGCCTTGTCAATTGTGCCGAAGGCAAGAACCTTGACCGGACGGTCCATGTCCTTGATGAAACCCTGGTCGAACAGAGCCTGGGCGTCGAACTCGGTCACGCTCACCGCAGCGAGCTTCTTGAGGTTAACAATCTGGAATTCAACACCGACGTGCTTGAAGCCACGCTTCGGGATACGACGGTGAATCGGCATCTGGCCGCCTTCGAAGGCGACACGGCCGGCCTTGGCGCTCTTGCGGGCACCGGCACCCTTCTGGCCACGGCCAGCGGTAGTGCCGAAACCGGAACCAGGACCGCGGCCGATACGGCGGCGGCTCTTGCCCTTGGCAGCCTTGCCAGGATTGAGAGTATTGAGTTCCATCTTAGATCTCCTCGACCTTCACCATGTCAGCCACGGCATTGATCATGCCCTGGATGCTGGGGGTCAAAACGTGTTCAACAGACTGTCCAATCTTACGGAGACCAAGAGCGGCCACGTTGGCGCGGTGCACCGGCAGACGGCGGACAGTACCCTTAATCAAAGTAATACGAACTTTCTTCATGGTGTATTACTCCTTAGGCATTGGCACCGCGGAGGGCGGCGCAGTCCTGTTTGTTCTTCTGAGCCAAGAGACCTTCGAGGCAGGCGCGCACGACGGTGCTCGGATTGGAAGAACCGTGAATCTTTGTGAGGATGTTACGCACACCGGCCAGTTCGAGAACGGCACGGGCAGCAGCACCGGCGATAACGCCAGTACCGGGAGCAGCCGGCATCAAGAGGATGCGGGTAGCACCGCTCTTGACTTCGATGTCGTGAGGAATGGTGCCGTCCAGCAGCTGGACTTCAACGATATTCCTCTGGGCGGCTTCGGTACCCTTGCGGATAGCTTCGGAAACTTCCTTAGCCTTGCCGAGGCCAACACCAATCTTGCCATTCTTGTTGCCAACGACAACGAGAGCGGAGAAGGACATACGGCGACCGCCCTTGACGGTCTTTGCGCAACGGTTGATGTGTACAACCTTGTCTTCAAATTCAGAAACTTGAGCTTCGCGTTCCAAAGTGTACCTCACTAGAATTTGAGTCCGCCTTCACGAGCTCCCTCAGCGAGAGCCTGAACGCGACCGTGATAGATGTAACCGCCGCGGTCAAAGACCACGGATTCAATGCCCTTGGACTTAGCGATTTCGGCAATCTGGAGACCGAGCTGCTTAGCCTGCTCCGACTTCGTCATTTCGCCGAACTTGCCCTGGAATTCCTTGGCAGTCGTTGCGACCTGAACGAGAGACTTGTTGTTTGCGTCATCGATAATCTGGGCGACCATGTGAGACAAGGAACGGCGAACAGCCAAACGAGGGCATTCTGCAGTTCCGACGACAGACTTGCGCACACGAGCATGGCGTGCGATTCTGGACTGGATTCTTTTCTTAGCAATTGCAGTCATAGTTTACCCTTATTTACCTGTCTTCTTACCCTGCTTGCGACGAATAATCTCGCCTTCGTACTTAATGCCCTTGCCCTTATACGGTTCAGGACGACGGTACTTGCGGATTTCGGCGGCAGCCTGGCCAACCTTCTGTTTGTCGATACCGGAGATGGTGATCTTCAGGGGGTCCACGGCCTTGAGCTCAACGCCCTCGGGAGCCTTGAAGATAACCGGGTGAGAGAAGCCGAGAACCAGGTTCAGGTCCTTGCCCTTCTGTTCCACGCGGTAGCCCACGCCCACGATTTCAAGAGTCTTCTGGAAACCCTTGGTCACGCCTTCGACCATGTTGTTGACGAGAGCGCGAGTGGTGCCGTGCATAGCACGAGTGAACTTTTCGTCGTTAGGACGGGTAAAGGAAAGCTTGTCACCGTCGAGCTTGATGGAAATCAGTTCGTGAACGGTGGTTTCGAGCTTGCCCTTGGGTCCTTCGACCTTGATGTTCTGACCATTGACGGCGACTTTAACGCCAGCCGGGATATTGATAATAGCTTTACCGATACGGGACATCTTTACCATACCTTTGCGATGACTTCACCACCCACGTTTTCCTTGCGGGCTTCGTGGTCGGTCATCACGCCTTTAGATGTGGAGATGATAGCATAGCCAAGGCCGTTGCGAACGCGGGGGAGCTTAGCGGCGTCAACATAGTGACGAAGACCCGGCGTAGAAACGCGCTGGATGCCCTGGATAGCGGATTCGCCCTTGGTGTAGCGGAGCAGCACCTTGAGGATGCCCTGCTTGCCGTCTTCAACCACGACGAACTTCTTAATGAAACCTTTTTCCTGCAGCACGCGAGCGATTTCACGCTTCAGGTTGCTGGCAGGGATGTCCACCACGGGGAGCTTTGCCTTGGAGGCATTGCGCACGCGGGTGAGCATATCGGCGATAGGATCTGTCATTGCCATGAGTATACTCTCCTTACCAAGACGACTTTGTGATACCGGGGATTTCGCCGGCGAGTGCCATTTCGCGGAAGCAAATACGGCAAAGGCCAAAGCGGCGCATAAAGGCGTGCGGCCTACCGCAACGCTTGCAACGGTTATACCCACGAACGGTATACTTCGGGGTACGCTTGCATTTTTCAATCATTCTTCTGCTTGCCATGGTATTACCTTACTTCCTGAAGGGGAGTCCAAGTTCTTCGAGAAGGGCACGACCTTCTTCGTCCGTCTTAGCGGAGGTCACGAAGGAGATGTCCATACCGAATGTACGGGAAACCTTGTCGATGTCGATTTCGACAAAGATGGTCTGTTCCTTGATACCCAAGGTGAAATTGCCCATTCCATCAAAGCCACGACGAGCGAGACCGCGGAAGTCGCGGACACGGGGCAGGCTGATGTTGATGAAGCGGAAAAGGAAATCCCACATGTTGTCACCGTGGAGGGTGACCTTGGCACCGATACCGATGCCTTCGCGAAGGTGGAACTGGGCCACAGCCTTCTTGGCGGTGGTGACCACAGCCTTCTGGCCGGTGATGGCAGAAAGAGTATCCACGGCTTCGTCAAGAATCTTGCGGTTCTGAGAAGCAGCGCCCACGCCCATGTTGATCACGATCTTCTGGAGGCGGGGAATTTCCATCACGTTCTTGTAAGCGAACTTCTGCTGCAAGGCAGGAACGACTTTTTCGAGATAAAATTGTTTCATCTGGTTCATTGCGTTACCTTACACAGCCTTTCCAGTCTTGACACTGGTACGAACGCCCTTCTTGCCCTTTTCGCGAACGATGCGGGTACGGACGGGGGTATTGCCTTCGAGAAGCATCACGTTGGAAATGTCGATAGGCAGTTCCTTTTCGATGATGCCACCGGTTTGGTTGGTCTGGGACGGCTTTTCATGACGCTTGCGGACGTTCACGCCCGAAACGGTCACCTTGCCGGCCTTGACACTGATCACGGTGCCGGTCTTGCCCTTGTTGGCACCGGAAATCACCTTGACGTTATCATTCTTTTTGATGTTGGCCATTAGAGAACCTCAGGTGCGAGGGAGATGATCTTCATGTATTTCTTGTCGCGGAGCTCACGAGCCACCGGTCCAAAAATACGGGTTCCACGGGGTTCGCCATCCTTAGTGATGAGAACCACGGCGTTGTCCGAGAAACGGATGAACGTGCCATCCGGACGGGCAATTTCTTTGCGTGTGCGCACGACGACAGCGTCGGCCACGGAACCCTTCTTCACCTTGCTCTGGGGGATAGCGTCTTTAACGGCTACCTTGATGACATCACCGATGCTAGCATAGCGACGGTTGGTGCCACCCAAAACACGGATGCAGGCGACTTCCTTGGCTCCACTGTTGTCAGCCACGACGAGTCTGGTTTCTTCTTGAATCATATTCGCCTTACTCCAAAACGATTATTTCTTCTTTTCCACAATCCGAACCAGGCGCCAGCGCTTGGTAGCGGAAAGAGGACGAGTTTCCATGATTTCCACCAGGTCGCCTTCGCCCGCTTCGTTGTTTTCGTCGTGAGCCTTGAGCTTCTTGGTGGTGGTCATGATCTTGTTGTACATGGGGTGACGCTTGCGGTTTTCAACCACAACCGTGATGGTCTTGTCCATCTTGTCAGAAGAGACGACACCCTGCTTGACTTTACGAAGGTTTCTATCCATTTCCTGCTCCTGCCGGCTTATGCCTTGGCCTTTTCGCTGAGGATGGTCTTGATACGGGCGATGTCCTTGCGGGTCGTCTGAATCACAGAGGGTTTTTCCAAATTACCGAGCTTCGCAGTCATGCGGTAATTGAACAAATCGAGATTCAACTGAGCCAGTTTTTCCTTGAGCTGGTCAACGCCCAGTTCTTTCAATTCACGTGCTTTCATTAGATCTCCGATTCTTCGATGATTTTGCACTTGAGGGGGAGCTTCTGCGAAGCGACATGGAGAGCTTCCATGGCGAGATCGCGTTCGACACCGCCCATTTCGAAAATGATGCGACCCGGGAGGATAACGGCTGCCCAGAATTCCACGGCGCCCTTACCCTTACCCATACGAGCTTCTGCAGGGTGACGGGTAACAGGCTTGTCGGGGAACACGCGGATCCAGACGCGGCCACCACGCTTGATCTTACGAGTCATAGCGATACGGGCAGCTTCGATTTGGCGAGCCGTCAGCCAGCACTTTTCAAGAGCCTGAATGCCGAATTCGCCGAAGGCCATGGTGTTGCCACGAGTGGCGACGCCCTTCATGCGGCCTTTCATCTGCTTACGATGTAATGTTCTTTTAGGACTCAGCATAATTACTTCTCTCTCTTGTTGTCGTTCATGACGTCCTTGCCAATCTTTTCACCGTGCATGATCCACACCTTGATACCGATGGCACCATAGACGGTCTTGGCAATGGCAGTCGCATAATCGATGTCAGCGCGGAGAGTGTGCAGAGGCACGCGGCCTTCGGCATACTTTTCAACGCGGGCAATTTCGGCACCACCGAGGCGGCCACCGCACTGCACCTTGATTCCTTCCACACCCATGCGCATAGCGCTCTGGATGGCACGCTTCATGGCGCGACGGAAAGAAATACGCTTTTCGAGCTGACGAGCAATGTTTTCGGCCACGAGCTTCGCGTCCGTTTCGGGGCGGCGGATTTCGTGGACGTTGATGTAAATTTCCTTACCCGTGAGGAACTGGAGTTCACCCTTGAGGCGTTCCAGCTCTTCGCCCTTCTTACCGATAACGATACCCGGGCGGGCAGTGAACAGGTTCACGCAGACTTTCTTGACGGTGCGTTCGATGCCCACCTTGGAAAGGGAGGCGTGTTCGAAACGCTTCATCAGGTAGCGGCGCAGCACGATATCTTCGTACAGAAGATCGGCAAACTTGTCTTCGGCATACCACTTGGATTCCCAGCCGCGGATGACGCCAAGACGAAGACCATTCGGATGAGTTTTCTGACCCATTTTAATTACTCCTTGTTGGCCACAACGACTGTGATGTGAGAGAGCGGCTTTTCGATACGGAAAGCACGGCCCTGGGAACGGGGGTGGATACGCTTCATGATGGTACCGCCGTCGGCAGTGATGGTCTTGACCACCAGTTCTTCGGCAGTGACCGGAGCGGCAGACTTCTGCTTGAAGTTAGCGACAGCGGACTTCAGAGCGTTTTCTACCAGCGGAGCACCCTTGGTTTGAGTGTGGAGGATGGAGAGCATTGCAAATGCCTCATCCACGGACTTGCCGCGGACCAGGTCAACGACCCGGCGAAGCTTGCGCACGCCGTAGCGCACGTTTTTTACTTTAGCAACAGCTTGCATTATTTCTTTCCTCCAGCAGCGGTTTCAGTCTTTCTGTGTCCGCGGAACGTACGGGTCATGGAGAATTCACCCAGCTTGTGGCCCACCATGTTTTCGGTGACGTACACAGGGATGAACTGCTTGCCGTTATAGACGGAGAACGTAAGTCCGACCATATCCGGGACGATTGTGGAACGACGGGACCAGGTCTTGATAGGCTGCTTCTTGTCGGAGCCGGCCATCGCCTGGGCTTTGCTTAAAACGTGGGAATCCACGAATGCACCTTTCTTAAGGGATCTCGACATGAATTAGGCCCTCTTCTGACGACGACGCACGATGTACTTATCGGTGCGCTTATTGTTACGAGTTTTGGCACCCTTGGAGTTCTTGCCCCAGGGAGAGCACGGATGGCGACCACCAGAAGTACGACCTTCACCACCACCAAGGGGGTGGTCCACCGGGTTCATCACGACACCGCGGACAGCGGGACGCTTGCCCAGCCAGCGAGAGCGGCCGGCAGAACCCGAAGATTCGTTCATGTGATCGATGTTGGAAACCTGACCCACAACGGCAAGGCAATCTTCCGAGATGTAGCGAACTTCGCCACTCGGGAGCTTGATCTGGCAGAGCTTGCCGTCCTTAGCCACCAGTTCAGCACCGGCGCCAGCGGAACGAGCAATCTGGGCACCCTTGCCCGGCTTCATTTCGATGTTGTGGATAATGGTGTTCAGCGGGATATCGCGAATCGGGAGAGCGTTACCTACGCGGAATTCGGCACCATCGCCGGAATTCAGCACGTCACCGACCTTGATTTCGGCCGGGGCGATGATGTAGCAGCGCTTGCCGTTTGCATACTTGACAAGAGCGATACGGGCGGAACGGTTCGGATCGTATTCCACGGTTTCAACCGTGCAGGGGATGCCTGCGAACTTGCGCTTGAAATCGATGATACGGTACAGCTTCTTGTGACCACCACCGCGACGGCGGGAGGTGATTTCACCTGCGTTGTTGCGGCCGGAGCTGCTCTTGATACCTTCGGTAAGAGGCTTGTACGGCTTGGCAGCGGTGATTTCCTTGCGGTCACCAATCTGCTTGTAACGCAGAGTCGGGGTAAGCGGGCGATAAGATTTCAGACCCATGATTATACTCCTTCGAACTCGGCAATCTTTTGCCCGGCCTTAAGTGTGATGTAGGCCTTCTTCCAGTTGGGTTTCTTGCCAGCGACCATGCGGACGCGCTTGATCTTGCCGCGGTTGATGAGGGTGTTGACAGAGTCAACCTTCACATCGAAACGCTTTTCGATAGCGGCCTTGATTTCGTCCTTGGTGGCCTTCATGGCAACTTTGAAAACGTACTTGTGCACATCCTTGCGAGCGTCCACCATGTTCTTGGTAGATTCTTCGGTAATGTGAGGTGCTACGAGAATTTCGTGAAGTTCTTTCATTAGCGGCCTCCTTCAAGTTCGTTCAAAGCGGCTTGAGAAACAACAACATTGTTTGCGCGGATGATGTCGTAGGTGTTCACGTCTTCGACGCGAGCGCAACGGCACCAGGGGATGTTGTTGGAAGAAAGGTACAGGTTCGTGTCAGCGCCGCTCGTGATGAAGAGCACGTTGCGCTGTTCGATACCGGACTTGGCGAGAACAGAGAGGAGGTCCTTGGTCTTCGGAGCATTGAAGCTAAGTGCTTCGAACACGAAGAACTTGCCTTCTTGAGCCTTGGTAGCCAGGGCGGAGTGGAAAGCGATCTTCTTGACCTTCTTGTTCACCTTTTCAAAGTAGTCGTGGGACTTGGGACCGTGAGCCTTGGCACCGCGAACCCACACAGCGGAGGTGTTCTGACCGGAGCGAGCGCGACCCGTGCCCTTCTGCTTCCAGGGCTTCTGGCCACCACCGCTGACCGAGGACTTGTTCTTGGTCTGGGCGGTACCCTGACGGGCGTTGTTCAGAATAGCCTTGATGTGCAGATACATGCAGACCTTGTTGACTTCTTCATCGAACAAAGCCGGGAGCTGAATATCGTTTTTGAAATCGCCAGTTGCGGCGAAGAGCTTTGCAGTTGCCATTAGTCTTTCCTCACCACGATGATGCTGTTCTTTGCACCGGGGACTGCGCCACGGACAAAGATCAGGTTGCGGTCGCCGTCGACTTTGACGACCTGGAGGTGCTTGACGGTCACTTTCTTGTTACCGTATTGACCAGGCATGCGCTTGCCCGGGAACACGCGACCCGGATAGGAGTGAGCGGAGGTGCCGCCCGGTTCACGCATATTGTGCGTACCGTGAGAACGGGGACCGCTGTGGAATCCGTGGCGCTTGATGGCACCAGAGAAACCGTGACCCTTGGAAATGCCGGAGACGTTCACCATCTTTGCATCGGCGAAGTCTGCAGCCCCGAATTCCTTGCCTACCGGCCAGGCTTCGAGATCGGCAACATCAAATTCGGCGAGGTGCTCGCGAACAGCGACATCGGCCTTCTTGAAGTGGCCGATTTCAGCCTTGTTGGCGCGATGTTCTTTCTTGAGACCAAAACCGATCTGGACGGCAGTGTAACCATCCTTTTCTTCTGTCTTGTGGCAAACGACCACACACGGACCGGCTTCGAGAACCGTTACAGGAACGCATTCGCCCTGTTCCGTGAACACTTGGGTCATTCCCAACTTCTTTGCGAGAATACCATTCATTGTTATTAGACCTTAATATCGACCTCGACACCAGCCGGCAAGTCAAGTTTCATGAGGGAATCTACAGTTTGAGGAGTAGCATCGATGATGTCGATGAGACGCTTGTGAGTCCTGGATTCAAACTGTTCACGAGAAGTCTTGTCAATATGCGGAGAGCGGAGCACCGTATATTTCTGGACTTTCGTCGGGAGGGGAATGGGGCCCGCGATACGGGCGCCCGTCTGCTTAGCTGTATTCACAATGTCTTGAGCAGAGCGGTCGATCATACGATGATCGAAGCTCTTCAAGCGAATACGAATGCGTTCACCAGCCATGATATTTCCTTACTTGATGATTTCGGTTACGGAGCCAGCACCAACGGTACGGCCACCTTCACGGATAGCGAAGCGGAGCTGCTTTTCCATGGCGATGGGGGCGATCAGGTTCACGTGGATGGTAACGGTGTCACCCGGGGTAACCATCTCGACACCTTCAGGGAGCTGGATGGTG